>NZ_JBEOYD010000001.1:379087-543522 GCF_040296885.1 Streptomyces sp. NPDC001980
TGGCAGAGCAGCCGGCTGTTAACCGGCAGGTTACTGGTTCGAGTCCAGTCGGGGGAGCATGCTGAACGAGGACCCCCGCGGGGGTCCTTTTTCATGTGCGTTGCGCGTCCGCGGGAACCGCCGGGCCTGCACCGATGTCCTGAAGGTCGTGACTGTCCGCAGAAGCCGACCAGCCGAAGCAGGAGATCGTATGAGCGGCTATGCTGCGGCAGACGGCGCGCACACTTGTACGCGACACGCCGCTATGGGGCGGTAGCTCAGCCGGTTAGAGCAGCGGACTCATAATCCGTCGGCCGTGGGTTCGAGTCCCACCCGCCCCACTGTGCAGGTCCCTGACCTGCGGGAGCGCTCATTTTTGGGTGTCGGAGCGTCAACTTCGCCTGAACGGACCGAATCCGCTGCTCGTGGGTTTGGGGTCCCGGCCACGCAGGGGCCGGGACGGCGCGACCGTGTCCAGACCGAAGGTGTCTACGGGGCGACTCCGGTCTGCGCGCCGAGCAGGCCACCGCGAAGAAGATCGCGGCCCGGGCGTCGTGAGCGGCTTGCGCGGTCTGGCCCGCGCTGCCCTCCACCGGGCCGGTGGGCCGGCATCGCCGGCGGATGACGTGCTTACGCCCGGTCCGAAGCGGTCCCCGCCCTCCGGGGAATCCGGTGATCACGTCGGACGCCCACGCCGCGGCGCCCTGAGGATCTCCCGTGTGCCGTGGCGCTCCCCGCGGATAGGGTGGACGGTGATCGACAGGGACGGGCTGGGCGAGGGCGGCGGACGGCGTGGGCGGTGCCGAGGAGAGCAGGAGCACGGGCACCGGGCGCCCGACGTCACGGGACGTCGCCCGGCTCGCCGGCGTGTCGCACACCGCGGTGTCCTTCGTGTTCAACGGCCGGGCCGAGGGCAACCTCTCGCCCGCCACCCAGGAACGCATCCGGCAGGCCGCGGCCCGGCTGGGCTACCGCCCCGACCCGGTGGCCCGCGGTCTGCGCCGTCGCCGTACGGCCGTGATCGGGCTGGTCACCGATGAGATCGCGTCCTCGCCGTTCGCCGGTCGGCTGCTGCGCGGCGCCATGGAGACCGCCTGGGACAGCGACCATCTCGTCCTCACCGTCGACTCCGGCGGTGACCCGGCCAAGGAGGACGCGGCCGTCGCGGAACTGCTCGACCGGCGCGTGGACGGCATCATCTACGCGGCCATGTCACTGCGCCGGGTCCGCGTCCCCGAGGGCCTGCACCGCACCCACTCCGTGCTGGCCAACTGCCTGCCCGAGGACGACTCCCTGCCCGCCGTGGTCCCCGCCGAGCGCGCCGGTGGCCGTACCGCGGCCCGGCTGCTGCTCGGTGCGGGCCACCGCCGGCTCGCCGTGATCGGCGGTCTGGACGACATCGCCTCGGTGGAACGTACCCGCGGCTTCCGGGACGCGCTGCGCGCCAAGGGCGTCACCGTGCCCGAGGAGTGGATCGTGCGCGGTGGCGGGGAGATCTCCGCGGGATACGCGGGGGCGCTGCGCCTGCTCGACGGGGTCGAGCCGGGCCGTCGCCCCACTGGCGTCCTGTGCTACAACGACCGGGTCGCGGCGGGTGTCCTGCACGCCGCGACCCGGCTCGGGATCGACGTGCCCGCCGATCTGTCCGTGGTCGGTTACGACGACCAGGAGCACATGGCCGCGTTCCTCACACCGCCGCTCACCTCGGTCGCGCTGCCGCACCGGGCGATGGGCGAGGCGGCGGCCCGGCTGCTCCTGGACGCCATCGAAGCCGGCCGTACGCCGCCCGCGACCGTCCGGCGCCTGGCCTGCCCTGTGGTCAGCCGCGCCTCCGTGGGTCCGGCGCCCACCCGGTGACCCGGGCACCCGGCCCGTCGACGACCAGTTCGGCGATGTCGCCGGGGCGCCGGTAGACGCGCTCGGTGACCGTGGCCCGTTCCGCGACGAAGAGTTCGAGGAGCGAGCCGTCGACGAGCAGCCGGAGCGCGAGTTCCGGCCCCTCCGGCACGTGCACGGTGATCGGGGCGGAGCCTTCCCTGCCGGTCCGGGGCCAGGCGCTGCGGTCGAGGACGACGGTCCCCGAGGCAGGGTCCGCCCAGACGGTCAGCTCGCGGCCCGCCGCGCCCCGGAGCAGGCTCACCGTGGTCGGTTCACATGCGGTGACCGCCAGGTCGTAGGTGTGGGGAAGCGGCACCCGGCCCGGCGCGGTGACGAACGGCTCGGCCGGGCGCAGCAGGTCGAGTTCCGGGGCCGGACTCACCCGCAGTGAACCGTCGGGGTGGATGTCGACGACCCGGGGCGCGGTGAGTACGCCTGCCCATCCGGCCCGGTGTATCTCCTCTTGCGGGCGGGCCTCCCACGACCAGCCCCACAGCAGTGCGCGGTCCGGCTCCTGGAGCACGGCGGGAGCGTAGAAGTCCCGCCCCTGGTCGAGCCGGCCGCCGGCGCGCGGCACAAACCTCAACGCGTGCCGGCCATCGGGCTGCAGACGACCCGTCAGATATCCGGTGGAGCAGGGATCTCCGTCCCACAGGGACACCACAAGCACGTGGTCGCCGCCTGCTGTCCGGTACAGGTGCGGGCACTCCCAGCCCACCGACTTGTCGCCGAACACGCCCACGGCCACCGGGTCCTTGCCGTCCAGCAGCACACCGGCGAACCGCCAGTCGGTCAGGTCGTCGCAGTCGTAGAGCAGGACCGACGGCGTGCCGTCGGCGTGCCCGGCCCCGACGAGGGCCCAGCGCCTGTCCGCGCAGCGGAAGACGAACGGGTCGCGGAACATCACCACGTCCAGTCCCGGCGGCGGCCCTGCCACCACCGGCGTCGGCAGCGGCTTCCACTCGGTCAGCCGCTCGTCGTCCGGGTCCGCCGCCCGCGCCAGGCAGATGGTGCCGAGTCCGGCGTGGGCACGGTCGACTCCCGTGTACACGGCGGTCGGTGTGCCGGCGTCGTCGGTCACGCAGCCCGACCAGCAGCCGGCCTCGTCGGGGCCGCCGGGCGTCGGGGTGAGCGCGATCGGGTGGTGCTCCCAGTGCGCGAGGTCAGTGCTGGAGGCATGACCCCAGTGGACGTTCGCGTGCACCGGTGCGTCGGGGTTGTGCTGGTAGAAGAGGTGGTAGCGGTCCCGCCGACGGAACGGCCCATTGGGGTCGTTGATCCAGCCGACGGGCGGACGGACCCTGAAACGCGGCGCGTTGGGGTCATTGCTCAACGGTTGACTCCTGCCGAGGTGATGCCCTCGCGCAGAGGGCGCTGGCCGACGACGAACACGGCGACGGCGGGGAGCATCGAGAGCACGACCCCGGCCAGGACCACCGAGATCGACCCGGTGCCGAGGTTGCCCTGCAGGGAGACCAGACCCAGCGGAAGCGTGTAGTTCTGGCTGGAGGTCTCCAGGATCAGCGGGCGGAAGAACTCGTTCCAGTGGTAGTTGAAGGCCAGTACGCCGACGATCGCCAGGCCGGGTGTGGCCAGCGGCGCGTACACCGAGCGGAAGATCCGCCAGGGCCCCGCGCCGTCCAGCATGGCCGCCTCGCCCAGGTCCTTCGGCATGCCGAGGAAGTACTGGCGCATCAGGAACGTGCCGAAGGCCGTCGGGAAGGCCGGGAGGATCAGACCGAGGAGCGTGTCGGTGAGGCCCATCGACTTCAGCACCAGGAACACCGGCACGATGGTGACCTGCAACGGCACCATCATGGTCGCCAGGACGAGGCCGAAGAGCGGCTTCTTGAAGCGGAACTCCAGGCGCGCGAAGGCGTATCCGGCCAGGCCCGCCGTGATCATCTGGCCGACGGCGATCAGTGCCGTCACCAGCGTGGAGTTCAGGGCGAGCAGCCACACGTCGATCTGCTGGAAGACCCCGTGGTAGGCCGCGGTCGTCGGGTGCGTCGGGATGATCTGCGGGGGCAGGTCGAAGGACTGGGCCGGAGTGCGCAGCGAGGTGGAGACGGTCCAGATGACCGGGCCCAGCGTCAGCAGGGCGCACACGGTCAGTGCGGCGATCCGGGCCCAGGGGGCGAGTGAATGACGTACGCGGCTCAGGGTCGGGGTTGCTTGGCTCATGGCGCTCATGCGGCTCACCGGCTCACTGGTAGTGGACGAAACGCCGGCTGAGCCGGAACTGGAGGGCGGTGACCGCCATGATCAGCACGAAGAGCAGCGTGCCCACCGCGGATGCCTCGCCGAAGTCGAGTTGCTCGAAGGCCCTCTCGTAGATCACCATCACCACGGTGCGGGTGGCGTCGCCGGGTCCGCCGTCGGTGAGGACGTAGGGCTGTTCGAAGACCTGCAGGGCATTGATGATGGCGACCACCGACGCGACGAGCAGCGTCGGCGACAGCAGCGGCAGCGTGATGCCGAGGTGCTTGCGCAGGCCGGTCGCGCCGTCGAGGGCGGCGGCCTCGTGGATCTCCTTGGGGATGTTGTTGAGACCGCCGACGAACAGCAGGAACGAGAAACCGAACTGCTGCCAGACGTAGACCAGGATCACCGTGGCCATCGCCGCGTGCTCCGAGGTCAGCCAGGGCACGGGGGCGACGCCGACCAGGCCGATCAGCCAGTTCACCACCCCGAAGTCCTGGTTGAACAGGTACTTCATCACCACCGAGATCGAAGCGGCGGACAGCACCAGCGGGAAGAAGAACGCCGAACGGAACACCGACCGCAGCCACACCGGCATCCGCCCGTTCAGCGCGAGCGCCAGCGCCAGCGCGATCAGCAGTTGCAGCGCGACCGCGAGGACCATGAAGAGGAGCGTGTTGCGGAAGGAGACCAGGACGGTCGAGTCCGTGAAGGTGGTGCGGTAGTTGGCGCCGCCGGCGAAACGGGGCGGGTCGATCACGTTCCAGTGGAACAGGCTCAGCACGACGGACCCGATGATCGGCACGACCGTGAAGACGACGATGCCGACGACCGTGGGCGCCAGGAACAGCGCGGCCAGCAGCCGGGCGCCGCGGTCGCGGACGGACGGCCGCACGGCGACGGCGGGTGGTGGTGTGGCGGGCCGCGAACGTACGGCCGGGACCTGGGCGTTCGGGTCCTGAGCGTTCGGGACCTGGGTGTTCGTCATATCTCACGCTCCATGGCCTGCTCCAGGGCGCTCTGCATCCGGCGCAGCGCGGGACCCACCGCACGTGGCGAGGCCAGCGCGGTGCCGGTGTACTTGAGCAGGACGTCGGTCACCTCGGCGACCTGCGGCGGCGCGGGGATCGGGCCGGTGTCGGGAAACCGGTCGAGGGTGTCGTAGAAGACCCGCCAGTGGGCCGGGCCACTGGCGGCGTAGCGTGCGGCGTTCAGCATCGAACGGCGGGCCGGGGTGGTCTGGTTGCTCTGGAACAGCCGGGTCATGGTGTCCTTGCGGGCCGCGTACTTGATGAACTCCCAGGCGGCTTCCTGCTTCTTCGAGGTGCGCAGCAGCGCGTAGCCCGCCGCGCCGAACTGGTGGCGCTGGGTACGCCAGCGCGGGAAGTACTGCACGTCGTAGTCGGCGGCCCGCATGCCGGCCAGATGCAGGCCGCCCGCCCAGAAGCCGCCCGCCGGTGTGACGCCGACGCGGCCGGTGGAGAACACGCCGACCAGATTGCTGCCGTTGCCGCCCTCGGGCCGGGTGCACAGGTCCTCCTTGACGAGGGAGGCGAGATAGTCGTACGCCTCCTCGACCCGGTCGGCGGTGGCCTGCGGGGTAGTCCAGCGGAAGCCCCCGCCGCGCCCCTGCCGGTCGGCGGCCGGGTAGAAGGTGTCCCACAGCCAGGAGCCGCCGGGCGCCTTCGACTCCTTCAACAGGTTCGTGCCGTTCGCGAAGAGCCAGGGGACCACGCCGCCCCACAGCCGGTTGGTCCAGAAGTACGGCGTGAAGTGCGCGTCGCCGGCACGTTTCATCTCCCGCAGCAACGCGGTGAAGTCGTCGCGGCTCCAGTCGGCCGCCGGGAACCCCGCGCCTGCCCGTTTCAGCACCTGCTTGTTGAGGTACATGTCGGCGGCGTTGAACTCCATCGGCAGTTGGTAGAGGTTCCCCTCGTACATCATCGACTCGACCAGCGAGGGGTGGACGTCGGCGAAGTACTCGCGCAGCTCCGCCGCGTCCCGCCGCACCCAGCGGTCCAGAGGTACGCCGAGCTTCTGGGCGAACAACTGCACGCCCTCGGTGGCCACATACACGAGGTCGGGGGCGGTGCCCGCGGCGATCTGGGTGAGGATCTTCGCGAAGAAGTCCGACCAGTCGACAGCCTGCACCGCGTTCACCCGCAGCGGGATGTCGGGGTGGAGGCGGTGGAAGCCCTTGGTGAGGGCGTCGACGGTGGCCGGGTCGAAGGCGGAGCCGAGCGTGGCGACGACGAGGGAGCCGTCGTCACGGCCGGGGATGTCGGCTCCCGTGAGCCGGTCCCAGCTCGCGGCGGTCGCGGCCAGGGCGGCTGCTCCGGCCCCGTATGCGCCGTACCGCAGCAGCGTGCGGCGGGGGAGGTGCGAGTCAGTCATCAACGGGCCTAACTCGTGTTAGATCAGGGATGATGCCCCAGATGATGGGAACCGGGCAGCGGACCTGTCAAGGGTCGGGAACGCTTGACCTTTAACGAGTTAGGTCTACAGTCCTCGTTCGCAGGAGCCGCCACGAGAGGAACGATGTGTCATGCCCGGAGCGTCGGGGATTTCCAGGAGATCACTGTTCGCGGGATCGGCTGCGGGCACCGCCGCCGCGCTGCTGCCCACCGCAGCGGCCACGGCCGCCCCGGAGCCCAAGCCCGGGGCCACGGCCGAGAGCAGGACCAAGTCCGCGGCGAGCGGGGCGAGTTACCGCGCCGCGTACCACTTCACGGTCCCCGACCAGTGGAAGAACGACCCGCAGCGGCCCGTCTGGCTCGACGGCGAGTACCACTACTACTACCTCTACAACGCCGACTACTTCACCGGTGTCGTCGGCACCGCGTGGCGCCTGGCCACCACCGAGGACCTGGTCTCCTTCGCCGACCGCGGGGTCGCCGTGCCCAAGGACACCACGCCCAACGGCGATCTCTGGTCGGGTTCGGCGGTGGTCGACACCGGCAACACGGCCGGATTCGGCGCGGGCGCGGTCGTCGTCATCGTCACCATGTCCCCGGGCGGCGGCACCGACCACCAGGAGCAATTCCTGTACTACTCGACCGACGGCGGTCTCACCTTCGACAACTACGGGACCGACCCCGTCCTGCCCAACCCCGGCGTCGCCGACTTCCGCGACCCCAAGGTGATCCGCGACGAGGACCGGGGCCGCTGGGTGATGGCCCTCGCCGAGAACGACAAGATCGGTTTCTACCACTCCGACGACCTCACGTCCTGGACGTACGTGAACGGTTTCGTCCACGACGGCATCGGCGTCCTGGAGTGTCCCGACCTGTTCCGCATCACCGCCGGCGACGGCACGGTGAAATGGGTGCTCGGCGCGAGCGCCAACGGGAAGAGCTCGGGGCTGCCCAACACGTACGCCTACTGGACGGGTTCCTTCGACGGCAGCGCGTTCACCGCTGAGGCGAGTGACCCGCAGTGGCTCGACCACGGCTGGGACTGGTACGGCGCCGTCACCTTCGAGAAGCGGGACGCGAGCGGCGCGGTGGACGCGGCTGCCCGGTACGCGATCGGCTGGGTGAACAACTGGGACTACGCCGACACCACCCCCACCATCGACTGCGACGGCTTCAACGGCACCGACTCCGTCGTCCGCGAGATCACCCTGAAGAAGGCGTCCGACAACACCTACTACCTCGCCTCCCAGCCCGTCGCCGGCCTCGACTCGCATGTCTCCCGCACCGTGAACCTGGGCGACGTGACCGTGGACGGCACGAAGGTGCTCGACTACACCGGTATCTCCTACGAGGTGACGACCGAGATCACCTGGTCCCAACTCACCGGTGCCGGCCTCCAGCTGAGGCGCTCACCCGACGGCGGTCGGCACATCGATGCCGGGATCTACGCCGACTACGCCTTCCTCAACCGACGCAACACGGTGAACGCCGACACGTCCGGCAAGTGGCAGGAGAGCCACACCCCGTTCGACCCGTCCGCCGGCACGGTGAAGCTGCGCATCCTGGTGGATCGCACGTCGGTGGAGATGTTCGTCGACGACGGCCGCTACGTGCACACCAGCCAGGTGTTCCCGTACCTGCTGGACACCCGGCTCGCACTGTTCACGATCGGCGGCAGCGCGGTGTTCCGCAACACGGTGATACGCGAGTTCTCGGTGTGAGGCCGGCCAGAGGCGCGGGTGCACACCTACGCGTGAACCCCATCGGCAACACCGGAACGGGCCGCCCGGTCCTGGAAGGATCCGCGCTCCGCCCCGCTGACGCGGCGAAGCCGAACGTCTTCCGCGTCCGGGTCGTACGGCTCATGCCGGCGAGGCTGTCCCGACCTCCCACCGCATTCCGAGATCGAACCGGGCGAACGTGGCTCTCCCCGGGCCTTGTCCCGGCGGAGCCCCTGCGCGTGGGAAGGGGAATCCGCCGCGGGCGAGTACGAGCCCCGTTCGCGAGGTTCGCGAGCCGGCGAGACCCTCCCGCGCGGCGCTTGCCTGGCTCCGTGGGGCCTGATCGAGGCCGCGTTGAGGCCGCAAGGACAGGAACAAACCGTGGTGCTGTGGTCGATGACCATGCTCATGAGCGGTCGCCTGGCCGGGCGCCGACCGGCCGGGTTCAGACGGCCTGCACCGCGAGCGCGATGAACACTCCCGGCCGCACCTGGAGTGCCCACCCTCAGGGATCAGCGCGTCTGACCTGGGAAGACGGGTCGGTCGGGCGGTGGGATCGCGGCCGGTGCGCCCCGCGGTGTGCGGCCGGGGCGCACCGGAGGGGTCAGCGGACCGGCAGCACGGCGGTGTGCTCCTCGCGCACGGCCTTGAGGGAGCGGGGGTCGAGACCCAGCAGGTTCAGGATCGTCGGTGCGATCTGCTTGGTCTGCACGTCCGCGGAGTCGCGCACGCCGTCCGGGACGGAGGCGCCGGACACGACGAGGGGGACGTCGAGGTCGTCGGAGTGGCCGCCGCCGTGCTCGGCGACCTTCTTGGTGCCGCCGGTGTAGACGACGCCGTACTGCGCGACACCGAAGAGGTCAGGGACCCGGGCGTCGCCGGCCTTGACATGGAAGTAGTCGGCCGCGGCCTTGCCGGCGTAGACCTTGCTGAGCCCGCTGTGCGTGTAGGCCTTGGGCGCGGCGTTGATGTCGGTGCCCGTGCCGCTCTGCGCGAGCAGGTACTTCTTGGCGAAGGCGGTGGCGGCCGCGGAGCGGTCGGAGAGCCAGAGCAGCATGGCGTCGTCGTCCACCGCGTGCGTCACCAGGTCGGCGGCGCCGGGGTGCAGCTTCTTCCAGGCGGCGTTGAGGCCGTCCAGCAGCGGGCCGTCGGCGACGCGGGTGAGCGCGGCGGGGTCGGTGGGCGACTGGCCGTGCTTGGCGGAGAGGATGACGGCGGTGCTGCCGGAGAGGTGCCGCTTGCGGATCTCGGCGGTCAGGGCGCCGATCTCCGTGTTGACGAAGTCCAGGTTCTTCACCAGCAGCGGGCCCGGGACGTTCTTGGCGGTGTAGCCGCCGGTGAGGCCGTCGGAGGCGGGCAGCTTCTGCGCGGTGGAGACCGACTGGAAGTTGAGGCCGAAGATCGCCGGGGTGCCGACCTTGTGGGTGCGGCTGTGGTCGTAGCCGTCGATCTCGTTGAGGACGGCCTTCACCTTGTAGCCGTCGTACTGCTCGGTGGCCTTGTTGTCCGTGGTCCAGTCGTTGCCGGCGGCGTAGCCGAGGGCGTCGCTGTTGATCTCCGGGGTGAACAGGTCCTGGACGCCGGTGCCCGAGGGGCCGTTGAGGATCTCGTAGGCGGCGTGCTTGTCCGACCAGGCGGTGCGCAGACCCGCCTGGCGGGCCACCTCGAAGATCGTGTTCACCTTGAGGTACGAGTGCGGGTAGACCGGCTTGCAGGTCTTCGGGTCGACGGGCAGCTTCGACGTGTTGATCAGGCTCTCCGGCCTGCCGGTCATCGACAGGATGCTGTCCGGCAGGCCCGCGAGGCCCTGACCGGCGTCGATGGAGGCCTGGTTCTTGTCCAGGTCCTCGGTGAGGTCCACCTCGACCCCGGGCTTGACGCCCTTGCAACTGGTGGTTCCCGCCGGGAGAAGCGCGGCGTTGTACGTGTCGTCGTAGTAGACGCCCGTGGTGCCGGGGCTGCCGCCGGTCGCCTGGGCGACCATGCCGGGGAAGGAGTCGGACGGCGTGGTGGTGCTGGCGTGGGTGTACTCCACGCCGCCGCCGACCAGCCGGGCCAGCGCGGACTTCGGGTGTCTGGCGATGTACCAGGCCAGGTCCGACTGGTGCAGCCCGTCGACGGAGACCAGCAGGACATGCCTGGCGGCGGCCGCCGGGTGGGGGGAGGCGGCGAACGCGGAGGGCTGGGCGGCGGTCACTCCGGCCAGGACTCCGGTGGCGGCGAGGAAGGCTGCGGGTCTGACGTAACGTCTGGACATCTGTCTCTCCCGGGTGTTCGGGGCGTGCTGCGGGTGCCGGGCTCATCAGAGTCGCGTCCTGTGTACCGGAACCGGCGCATCTGTGAACACGCCCGGAATGGGCGGTCGGGGCTTCACCAAGCAGGTTTGGTTTTCCCCAAGGAGGACAGGCGTCCGCAGCCCCAAGGCGAGCCGCACGACCAGAGCCGACGCGCTGCTCGCAGACGTCTGGCCTGCCACAGCGGCCACAGCGGCCACAGAGGCCACAGAGGCCACAGAGGCCACAGCGGTCACAGCAGCCACAGCGGCGCTGCCAGGCGGTGGCCGACGCGATCACTGGGCGGGGCGGGAGGGGCCGGGCTGTCGCCGGCCGGCTGCGGTGCGCTGCTGCGACACCGCCGGGCGTCCGCCGGGCGTCCGCCTTCCGTCCGCCTCCCGTCCGAAGGGTCCTCGGAGGCAGAGAGGACGGCAGATCAGGCGATGACTCCGGCTGCATACTGGACCACATGGCGCGTGAGCAGCGGAACGCCGGCGACAGCGGGCTGGGAATCTTCCTTCGCACCCGCCGGAGCCGGGTGACGCCGGAGGACGTCGGCCTGGCGACGGGCGCCGGGCTGCGGCGCACGCCGGGGCTGCGCCGGGAGGAGCTGGCCACGCTGGCCGGGATCAGCATCGACTACTACGCGCGCTTGGAGCGCGGCCAGGAGACCAACCCCAGTCCTGCCGTCGTCGACGCCCTCGCTCGTGCCCTCCGGCTGGACGCGCACGAGCATCGGCATCTGCGCGATCTCGCCGAGCGGGCCGACAGGAGGTCCGTGCCAGAACTGCCGGCCGCATCCGAACGGACGGTGCGGCCCGCCATCGAGCTGATGCTGGAGAGCCTGCGGCCCAACCCCGCGTACGTGATCAGCCGCACGATGGACATCCTCGCCGGCAACCCCGGCTCGGTCCGCCTGTTCGCGGGGACGGAGGACTGGCCGGCCGAGCGGCGCAACGCCTTGCGCTATCTCTTCCTGGACCCGCATGCGCCGAAGCTGTTCGCCGACTGGGACGAGCAGGTCCGCACCTGCGTCGGCCGCATCCGAGCCCTGGCCGGCACCGAACCGGACACGCCCGGCCTGGCCCCGCTCATCGAGGAACTCATGCTGGAGAGCCCGGAGTTCGTGCGCCGCTGGACGGACTACGACGTGCAGCCGCACCCGCGCGGCGACAAGACCTTCCGCCACCCGGAGGTCGGCGACCTCACCCTCGGCTACCAGTCCATGCAGCTCGACGGCACCCCCGGCCACCGCCTCGTCGTGTTCTTCGCCGAACCCGGCACGGCCGAGTACGAGAAACTGCTCCTCCTCGACGGCGCGGCCACCGGGCCCGACGCGAAGCCCGCCGAGGAGAAGCAGGGCTGATGCCCGCCGGTCAGGGCTTGACCAGGACCTTCAGTGCCTCGCGGTCGGCCATCGCGCGGTAGGCGTCGGGGGCGTCGTCCAGGTCCACGGTGCGGTCGAAGACGCGGCCCGGCTCGATCCTCCCCTCCAGGATGTCGGGCAGCAGTTCCTCCATGTAGGCGCGGGCCGGGGCCACGCCGCCGGTGAGGGTGACGTTCTTCGCGAAGTCCATGAAGCCGAAGGGGATCTCGCCGTACTGCGGCACGCCGACCCGGCTGATCGCGCCGCCGGGCCGGACCACGCCGAGGCCCGTCTCAAGGGCCGACAGCGCGCCGACACATTCGAGCACGGCGTGGGTGCCCATGCCGCCGGTCAGTTCCCGCACGCGGGCGATGCCTTCCTCGCCGCGCTCGGCAACGACCTCGGTGGCCCCGAACTGGACGCCCAGGTCGGTGCGGTCCTTGTGCCGGCCCATCAGGATGATCCGCTCGGCTCCGAGCCGCCTGGCGGCCAGTACGGCGGACAGGCCGACCGCGCCGTCGCCGATCACGGTGACGGTGGTGCGCTCGTGGACTCCTGCCTTGACCGCGCTGTGGTGGCCGGTGCACAGCACGTCGGAGAGGCTCAGCAGGGAGGGCAGGAGGGCGGAGTCCTCGGCCACCGGCAGCTTGACCAGGGTGCCCTCGGCCTGTGGGACGCGGACCGCCTCGCCCTGGCCGCCGTCGACCCCGTTCGGGCCCCACTGGCCGCCGTGCGGACAGACCACGTGCAGACCTTCCTTGCAGAAGACGCAGGTGTTGTCCGCCCACAGGAAGGGCGCGACCACCAGGTCACCGGCCTTCACCCCGGACACCTCGGAGCCGGTCTCCTCCACGATGCCGAGGAACTCGTGTCCCATGCGTCGGCTCTGCTCCGTTGCCGGCATGGAGGCGTACGGCCACAGGTCGCTGCCGCAGACACAGGCCAGGACCACCCGGACGATCGCGTCGGTGGGGTTCTGGATCTTCGGGTCCGGGACGTCCTCCACGCGGACGTCGCCGGCGCCGTACATCACTGTCGCTCGCATAAGAATGTTCCGATCTTGCTTGAATCGAGGGGGAGTTGACGGAGTTCCGGCCGATCAGCACCGGCCGCCCTCCGGTGTGGGCAGCGCGTCCAGTCCGACCGGCTTCGGGGCGAAGGCGCCGAGCGGAGAGAGCGGGCGCCCGCTCTCTTGAGGTCCGAGCCATGGGGCCGACGAGGAGGAGATCCGCGACCTGGCCCAGCCTGCCCGCCCGCTGCGCCGCGTGGCAGGCCGCGTCGTGCCGGGCAGTGGCGTTCCGTGCTGTGACAGGGCACCCCACGTGCCTGTCGTGCAGGTCACAGGCCCGGCAGACTGGACGGTATGACACGTGAGCAGCAGCCTGCCGGTGGCGGCACCGAACTGGGGCGTTACCTGCGGGCCCGCCGGGCCCAGGTGACCCCCGCCGAGGCGGGACTGTCCCCCGGCGCCGGACTGCGCCGCACCCCGGGGCTGCGCCGCGAGGAGCTGGCCACGCTGGCCGGGGTCAGCATCGACTACTACGCCCGTCTGGAGCGCGGCAAGGAGACCCGTCCCAGCCCGTCCGTCGTCGACGCACTCGCCCGTGTCCTCCTGCTGACGGAGGACGAACACGAGCACCTGCGCAGCCTCGCCGTCCGTGCCGCCCGGACAGCACCCGAACCTCCCGTCGCACCCAGCAGGACCGTGCGGCCCGCTGTCACACTGCTGCTGGAGAGCCTTCGCCCGGGCCCCGCGTACGTCGCCGGCCGCACCAACGACCTGCTGGCCTGGAACCCCGCCGGGCTGGCGTTGTTCGCGGGCATCGAGGAATGGCCGGTCAAACAGCGCAACCTCGCCCGCTATGCCTTCCTCCACCCCGCCGCCCGCGAACTCTTCGACGACCGGGAGCACACCCTGCGCGGCTGCGTCGCCCGGCTGCGGGCCCTGGCCGGCACCGACCCCGACGCACCCGACCTGGCCGCGCTCGTCGGTGAACTCCTGCTCAAGAGCCCGGACTTCACCCGTCTGTGGGAGCGTTACGAGGTCAAGGCGCACGCGTTCGGCCGCAAGACCTATCACCACCCCGACGTCGGGACCTTCACCCTCGGCTACCAGGGGATGCACCTGGAAGGCACCCCCGGCCACCGCCTGGTCACCTACCACGCCGAGCCCGGCACGCCTGCCCATGACGCGCTCGTCCTCCTGGACCTGACCGCGGCAGGAACGGCCGGCGTGAGCGATCGCCCGCAGGCGGATCGACACGGTGCCGGCGCCGGACGGCCGCAACACCGACGGTCGTGAGGCCCCCGCGGGCCTGAGCCCCGATTCCCGGCACGCTTCGAGCGGAGGCGTTCCGCGCCTCCGGGGCCTACCCCGCGAGCAGGTGATCGGTCGCTTCCTGTCCGAGGACAATCCCGGAAACGACTCCGCCGAAGCCCTCGACGTGGCCGGTGACTGCTACGACCTGGTCGACCTGCCCGTGATCGCCGTCGCCGTACTCACCGACCTGCTCCCACCCGGTGACGCCACCGACGACACCGCCCTGCTCATCGTGCGCCTGTGAACCCGGCCCGCCACGTTCGAGCAGAGGTGATCCGGCGTGATCCGGCCGCTCAGCCGGACAGTGACAGTCCGTTGAGGAGCACTTCGGCCACGTTCTCGGCATAGAGCCGCACGCGCGTCTCCTCTGTCGACGTCAGCTCCGGGTTCATCATCGAGGCGAGCGCGATCTGGCCGTAGAGCGCGGATCCGCCCGAGGTGAGCAGGAAATAGAAGGTCTCGTAGGGGACTTTCTTGATTCTGCCCTGATCGTGCAGCAGTTCAAAAACGGGGATGAACCGTGACCTTATGGGCTCGATGTAATGGTGGTAGAGATATTCCAGGCGCTCTGTGGCGGTCGCGCCCTCCAGCGTGACGAGGCGAGCAAGATAAGGGCGCGTTGCCGAGTACTCGATGAAATTACGGATCAGCATCCTCAACCGGACCATGGGATCGGCTGATTCGTCGTCCGAGGCCACCAGATAATCGACGAGAGGGCGGAAGGCCCAGTCGACGGCCGCCTGCCACAGTTTCGCCTTCGAGCCGAAGCGCTGGTAGAGCAGATTGCGGCTGACGCCCAGTTCGTCATTTACCGTCCGCAGCGACACCCCGTTGTATCCATGCACCGAGAATGCCTCGATCGCGGCGGCCATGACCTGGTCGGTCGGGGCGAGTTGCGCGTCTTTGGGCGGACGTCCACGGGGGCGGGTGACGCGGGGCGGATTATCAGGCATGGGGCCAGTTTAGCGGTGTCTCCTCTCCTCCGTGCGGCGTCTCCTCTCCTCAGTGGGGGCGGAGGAGAGGAGACGAGAGGCGGGCGGGCAGAGCGGCTATTCCTTTACCGGGTGAGCTTGTCGACGGGCTTGAACTTCGCTTCGCCGCCTTCGAGGTTCGTATTGAGGAATGCGTGCCGATCGCGCCGGTTGACCTGGTCGATCCATCCGGCCACACCGGGGACGTTTCGGCGCAGGGTCTCGCGCGTCAGGTTCCCGGGCACTCGGGCGAGCGGAGCGAAGCGCCACAGGCCGGCGTCGGGCAGGCCGGTATTCCGGTAGCTTTCCTCGCCCAGATAGAAGCGCGCATGACCGAGCTGTGCCTTGTAGCGCAGCTTGCCGTAGACCTGGCGCAGTCCCTTCGCGTCCTCCGGGGGAAGGTAGGTGTCCATGAACGACTGGCACAGTTCCCGGGAGTCGTCGTCGATTTTCGGCTGCTCCGAGAGCCCGAGCAGCAGGTTGGCCAGGAAACCCTCGGCCACTGTCTCCGGGTACCACGGTGCCTGGACGCCCATGAGGTGTCCGACATAGCGCCAGTGGTGCATCATCGCCTCGACGTCGGCGTCGGTGGGGCGGTAGCCGAGCAGCTTCAGCTGCATCCCGGGGGCGAACGAGCTGAGCAGCAGCGTTCCGGTCTGCGCGAACTGGCTGATGGGCATGCCCAGCCGGTCCCGGTCCCACTCGGGGTGCGGCAGCAGGGTGTGCCGGATCATCGAGTGCAGGACGCGTACGAACACCGCGGAGCGGCGTCCCACGGCGCCAGGTCGCATGGCTCCGGGCTCGGTGGTGTCGGTCCAGAGCCGGGAGGTCTCCACGAACCGGCCGAACGCCGACCCGCCGGTGTAGGCGCCGGTCAGCGCGAGCGGCTTGGCGACGGTCTCCAGGCCGTACGCGTTGAACGTGGACATTCCGAAGAACGGGTACAGCTCCTTGTACCGCCGGAAGACCTCCGCGCCGTGCTCGACCTTGTCCCAGTCCACCCATTCGGGGTCGGTGTTGATCTGGTCGAACAGTGCCACCAGTTCCGGAGACGGATCGCTGACACTCTTGATACCGCCGTGCAGCGCCAGTTCGACGTCCTTCCGGGCCCGGGACCTGCCCTTGGGCGAGGCGAAACAGGCGTCGATGTAGGCGTCACCGAGCCGGTCCCCGGTGTTCATGGCCCGCCCGAAGGCGTTCGCCAGGTCCTCGGGGACGTCGAGCCGGCACTTGGCGTAGCGTTCGAGTTGCGCCTTGAACGCCTGGCCTTTGGGGCTCGCCGCCGTCCCGAAGTACGTGAAGATCGTGGGGATCGCCACTTCGGTCGGCTGCGTCGTCGACTGCGTCATTGGTCTCACCGCTTTCAGGTGGTTGGGGTGTTTCCGGCGGCCAGTTCGTCCGCCAGGTCGCGGGCGACGCGGAGGGCGGCAGCCTCGTCCGCCAGGGATACGTCGCGGCGCAGCAGTCCGGTGATGAACGCCGCGCCGCGCAGGTCTCGTCGGGGCGGTCCCAGCAGCACATGGGTGTGCGGACTGCCCTCGCCGAGCGAGTAGGTGTAGACCCGTTCCGAGCCGGTCACCCGCGTCACCGCCGCACTCAACCGGGCCAGGAGCGGCCCGAGTTCGCCGGCCTCGGCGTCGTTCAGACCGGCGAGTCCCTCGGTGTGCCGCAGTGTCTGGACGGCGACCCAGCCCGGCGCTGCCATCGCCGGGTGCATGGAGACCCCCCAGCGCCCGGTCCGCAGGAGCCAGCCGGGATCCGCGTGCGTCAGTGCGCCGGCCCGTCCACAGAGCACGCATCCGTTGCCCGTCATACCTCCTCCCGCCGGATTCCGGCCCGTGGAGGAGCGATCGCGTTGGTCAGCGTGCCGATCCCGTCGAGTGTGACCGACACCTCGTCGCCCGCCGCCAGGAACCGCCCGTCCGCGATGCCGGTCCCTCCTGGGGTTCCGGTGAGGATCACGTCACCGGCCTCCAGGGTCAGGAAAGAGCTGACATACGCGAGGAGTTGAGGGACCGAGAAGATGAGCTCGGCCGTCGAGGAACGCTGGCGTACGACACCGCTGACCTCGGTGGTGAGGTGCAGCGCGTCGTGCAGACGCAGTTCGTCGGCGGTGAGCAGGGCGGGCCCGAGCGGCTTGAAGCCGTCGAACCCCTTGGCGAGGGCCGGACTGGCCATCGGCAGTGCCGGGTTCTCACCGAACTGCACGTCACGCGCCGAGAGGTCGTTGGCCACGGTCCCGCCCGCGACGAAGTCCCAGGCGGCCGCCTCGGGGATGGCACGGCCGGTGCGTCCGATCACGACGGCCAGCTCACCCTCGTAGTCGACCCGTTCCTGCGCGGATTCCGGCAGGTGGACGACGGCGCCCGGGGAGGTGACGGCGGAGCCGGGGATCAGGTGGAAGCGGGGGAGGGCGGGCAGCGGGGTGCCCGTCTCGGCGGCGTGGTCGCGGTAGTTGAGGCCGATGACGACGATCTTGCCGGGACGCCGTACCGGGGGTGCGAAGGCGGCTCGCTCCCGGTCGATCTCCTTGACGGTCCGCAGGTCCGCCACCTCGGCCAGCCGGCCCTCGACGATGAAGTCCGCCAGCGATCGGCCCGGGGCGTCGAGGAGGTGCAGTCCGTCGGGGCCGACCCGCGCGATACCGTCGCCGGTCTGTGCGAGCAGCACGATGTTCTCCGTTCCTCAGCTCGCGGGTTCCCGGGCGTCCCGGTGCCCGGCCGACCGGCCGGCCACCTGGTCCACCAGCGCGTCCGGATCCGCGGGGCAGGCGTCACCGCGCCAGGCGACGATGCCGTCGGGGCGTACCAGCGCGACGGCGCACCCGTACACCTGACGGGCGCCGTCGGCGCCCACCCACTCCTCGTCGAGGGGGATCCCCCGGATGCGGAACGCCTGGGCCAGGGCCCCGCTGTCCACCGCGGGGGCGAGGTTCAGCAGGGTGAAGCGCCCGCGGAAGAGGTCGAGTACGGAGCCCCCGCCGGCCAGCGGGACATGCGGGGCACGATGCCCGGGGCGGGCCGTGGGGACGTACTCCTCCGGATCCTCGGGGGGCTCGGGGGTCCCGTCGGAGACGACGAGCGGCGATTGCGGGTAACGCACGCCGAGCTGGACGCCGAGGGAGCGCCACTCGGTCCGGCGGGTGGCCGTGATCCGCTCGCCGACGAGGTCGCGTGCCTCCTTCTGCGCCGGGTCGTCCAGGGCCGGGTCGGGCAGGATCGCGTTGTCCGCACGGTAGTTGTGCCAGGCGCGGCGGACCATGCGTTCCGCGTGCGGTCGGCGCTCGGCGGTGTACGTGTCGAGCAGGGTGTCCGGTGCCCAGCCGCGCAGGACGCCCTCCAGCTTCCAGCCGAGGTTGGCCACGTCGCCGAGGCCGGTGTTCATGCCGTGCCCGCCCGAGGGCCACATGCGGTGCGCGGCATCTCCCGCCAGCAGCACATGGCCCGACCGGAAGGACTCGGCGACCACCGCGTCGCCGCTCCACTCCCGGGCGTCGAGCACCTCGACCTCCTCGACCGGGCAGTCGAGCGCGTCGGCGACGGTGGCACGCACCTCGGCGGCGGTGGGGGACTCGCCGTCCGCGAGCGGATAGGTGACGCGCCACAGGGCATCGCCGTCGAGCGAACCGAGGATCATGCGACGGGGGTTGAGCAGGTAGTACTGCACGGCAGGGGCGTGCGGGACGCGGTCGCGCAGCCAGGGAAGGCTGACGAAGGCGCCCTGCCAGCGGGCCCGGACGTCGGCCGAGTCCCGCAGCGACCCGATGCCCAGGGCCTTGCGGACCGGCGAGGCCGCGCCGTCGCAGGCCACCAGGTAGCGCGCCCGCACCGTCCGGCGGCCGTACGCCTGTGAGGAGAGCCGTACGGTGACGCCGTGCGGGCCGTCGTCGAACGCGTCGCACGTCCACCGGTAGCGCAGGTCCACCGTGGTCTCGGCGGCGGCGCGCTCCCGCAGGGCGAGGTCGAACCAGAACTTCGGCCACCACACGCCCCCTTCGGGGCTCAGCCCGTGCGTGGTGTCGCGCCGGTCCGCGTTGCAGGGGCGGGGGAAGCGGGCCAGCTCGTACGTGGTCATGCGGGAGACGAAGGAGATGTCCCGCCGCGCGTCGGCGGGGAAGCCGCTGCGCAGGACGGCGGAGTCGGCGATGCCCCAACGGCGCAGGAGTTCCATGGACGCGGTGTCGACGGACTCCGCCGTCGGGTAGCGGACCGTGCCGTCCTCGCGCTCGACGAGGAGCACGGACAGCCGGCGGGAGCCCAGTTCGACGGCGGTCGCAAGGCCCACGGGACCGCCGCCGACGATCACCACGTCGTACGTGGCGTCGTCCGAGAGGACGCCGGTGGGGCCCGGCGCGGAAGTGAGTCTCATCGTTCCCAGACCAGTGCGCCCAGGTCCCGGCCGGCCTCGCGGCCCTCGATCAGACGCTCGGGGTCGAGCGGGAAGCCGCCCGGATTGCTCCTGAACTCCTCGGTCGCCATGAAGTCCTGCATCTCCTGCTGCGAGGAGAAGTTGAGGGACGACAGCTCCACGCGGTTCCCGTCCGGGTCCTGGTAGTAGAAGCTCGTCCCCGGGCCGTGGTTGGACGCCTCCACCGGAAGGAAGCCGGCCGCCTTCAGGGTGCTGTAGAGATCCAGCAGGGCGTCGGCGGTCGGCGTCCGCAGCTGGAAGTGGTGCAGTCCGCGCGAGGACCTGCCCGGCCCGAGGTCCGGGCACTCGAAGACGGCGATGCGCTCGGTGTAGGGGTGGTCGAAGTAGAAGGTGAAGAAGCAGATGCGCGACGGCTCGTCCGGGTCGTCGGACGGGGGCGGTGTCATCTCCACACTGCGCGGCTGACCGAGCAGCAGCGAGTAGAAGTCACAGAGGCGGTCGTAGTCGGTCGTCCGCAGCACGACCTCGGACAGACGAATCCCTGACATTGTCTTTCGTCCTTGCCTGATAGGGGAGTTGGCGGCTCGTAGGCGGAGTGGGCGGTTCAGTGGACGAGGACGGCCTTGACGGCCGCCCCCGAACGCACCTCGTCGACGGCCTTGTTGATGTCGTCCAGCGCGTAGGTGCGGATCATGGCCTCCAGCGGGAACCGGCCCTTGCCGTGGAGGCCGAGGATGCGGGGGACGAGGACCGCCGGAGCCTGGTGGCCGACGATCGAACCGGTCACGGTCCGTCCTTCGAGGAGCGCGAACGCGCTGGTCCGCAGGTCCGCGTCCGGGGCGACGCCGAGGACCGCGGCACTTCCCAGCGGGGCGAGTGCGGCCACGGCCTGCGCCATCACCTCGGGTACGCCGCTGGACTCGACGCTGAAGTCGACGCCCGGTCCGTCGGTCAGCTCCCGTATCCGCTCGACGGCGAGACCGTCGGTGGCGTCGGTGGCGTCGAGCACGTCGGTCGCGCCCAGGTGGGCGGCGAGGTCGAGCCGCGAGGAGTGCGGGTCGGTCACGATGATCCGTGCGGCGCCCGCCGCCGCGGCCGCCATGACCGCGCTCAGCCCGACGGCTCCGGCGCCGAAGACGGCCACCGTGCTGCCCGGCTCGACCTTCAGCAGGTTCCAGACCGCGCCGGCGCCCGTGATGACACCGCAGCCCAGGGGAGCGAGCACGTGATCGGGCAGGTCCGTCTCGCCGGCCTTGATCAGGCTGCTGGGCCGGCACAGCCCGTATCCGGCGAAGGACGACTGCCCGAAGAAGTGGTCGTGCACGGGCTCGCCCGAGGCGTCGCGCAGCCCGACCGAGCCGTCGGCGCGCCGGGCACCGAAGTTCAGCGGGAAGTGGAGGGGGCAGTACGCGGGCCGTCCGCTCAGGCAGTTCCGGCAGGTACCGCAGGAACTGAAGCTGGCCACCACCCGGTCGCCGGGCCCGAACCCGGTGACGGCGGCGCCGACCGCCTCCACCACACCGGCCCCTTCATGCCCGGCGACGACCGGGAGAGGCGTGGGCATACGTCCGGCGGCCACCTCCAGGTCCGTATGGCACAGCCCGGCCGCGGTGAAGCGCACCAGCACCTCGTCCGGGCGGGGATCGCCGATGCTCAGCTCCTCCAGCGCGAAGGGGTCCTCGCTGTCCGGCCGGCACACCGCCGCTTTCACACTGTTCATGGCAAGCCCTTCGGAGGGGGCGGCCGGTTCATCGGAGCGAGACCGGCCGGAGTTCGGGGAAATGCGGGCCGACGAGCGGCGTGTCCGTGGCGCGCAGCGTCTCCAGCCAGAGCGCCCGGGTGGCTGCCGCGGCCGGTGCGTCCCAGTCGAAGCCGCAGCGCCAGTGCGGGTGGTCCAGCGCCGCCGGGTGGTGGAAGAGGTCACCGACCAGGGCGAGGCTCCGGCCCCGCGACTCGATCAGGGCGACGGAGGCGCCAGGGGTGTGGCCCGGCGCGTGCACGAGACGCAGCCAGTCGTACGGCGAGACGGAACCGCCCTCCCACAGCACTGCCGCGTCCCGCAGCGGAGCGACCTTGCCCCGTACGGCGTCGTCGGCGTCCCCGTCCACGAAGTGCTTCCAGTCCTCGGCATGGATGTGATGCCTGGCCTGGGGAAACGTGGGCACACCCGCGGTGGAGGCCCAGCCCACGTGGTCGATGTGGAGATGGCTGAGGACCACGTCGGTCACGGAGCCGAGCGGGCAGTCCAGCTTCTCCAGCCGCTCCGGGAGGAGTTCGCGGACCGGGGGCAGTTCACCGTCGGGCAGCAACTGCGGGGCGAGCCCGCCGCCCAGGTCGAAGACGACGCGATGTCCCTGCCGGTCGGTGGCGAGGAATCCGCCGAACGGGATCTGAAGCATCCCGTGCCGGTCGAGGACGCCGGGGAGGGCCTGCCAGACGGACATCGGCACGTCCGGGTAGAGCAGGTTCGGCGGCATCGGTACGACGCCGTCGGTGAGGGGTTCGACTGTCACATCACCTATCTCCATGCCTCGACCGTAATCATTAAAGTGTCGAGCATCAATTTATGGAACGCAGTGAATGACGTCATGCGGGCTCGGGCAAGCCCTTCTTGGTCTTCTTAAATTGACGATCGACACTTTGGTGCTTAGGCTCGGCAGCACACCACAGAGCAGGAGGAGCACCGTCGTGCCTGGTCAACGGATTGATGTGCACACTCACGGCGTCTCGGACGAGGCGATGACGGCGATCGCGGGCCGGGGCTTCCGGCCGACCGGCGGATACCGCATCTCGGTGCGATGGACGCCGGAGGCCGCGCTCGCCTACATGGACAGGCGGGAGATCGCCGCTCAGCTCGTGTCCATGCCGATCTCGTTCGCGGGGGCGGACGACGACCCGGACTTCGGCACGCGCCTGGCCCGGCTGATCAACGAAGGGCACGCCGAACTGATCGCGAAGCACCCCGGCCGCTTCGGAGCCTTCGCGACGCTCCCGGCGGACGGCCCCGACGAGGCACTGGCGGAAGTCGCGTACGCCCTGGACGAGCTGAGGCTCGACGGAGTGGTGCTGACCTCGAACGTGCTGGGGCGTTACTTCGGCGATCCGTCCCTCGAACCCGTACTGGCGGAGCTGGCGCGGCGCGAGGTGCCGGTCTTCGTCCACCCCGAGGACTGCCCGCACATCGACGTCCTCGGATTCGGCCGGCCGAGCTCGATCGTCGAGTTCCCCTTCGACACCGCGCGCACCATCACCAACGCGCTGTACACCGGCGTCTTCCGGCGGCATCCCGGGCTGCGGCTGATCCTGGCGCACTGCGGAGGGGCCCTGCCCACGCTCGGCTGGCGGATCGGCGAGCACACCGTCATGGGACGGGGGCCCGCGGACGCGGACATCGATCCCGCTCACGTCGCCGAGGTGCTGTGCGGGCTCTACTACGAGACGGCGCTGGCCGGAAGCCGCAACTCCCTGCTGCCGACACTCGAAGTGACCTCGGCCGACCACATCCTGTTCGGCACCGACTGGCCTGCGGCCCCGGAACCCACGGTCGTGCACAACATCGAGAACCTCACGTGCTTCGACGGCTTCACCGAGGACGACCTCCGGGGTGTGGAACGCGACAACGCGCTCAGGCTGTTCCCCAGGTTCGCCTGAGCCCCTGCCGGCCGCTCGGCGTGGGCCGGGTTGTGGTTGTCCAACGGGGGATTCGGGACGCGTTCGGGACTGCCGTGACCGGAGCGAGCCGGGCAGCTGCTGCCGATCGTGGCGTCGTGCGGACGACGAACGTCAGGCCTGCGCAACTTCGAGAACGGGCGGCCGGTAGGCCGGGCCGCGGAGTGACGGCATCTGGTCGTCCGCAGGGCCCGCTCCCGCGACGCGGCGTCACGATGCTCCGAAGTCGTCCGCTCCGTCCAGTCGCCGTCGTACCGCCGCGGACGTGTCCTCGTCCCGCGGTTCGGCAAGGCTGCCCAGCAGTCGCAGAGCGGCCTCCGAGGGCGAACCGGGTTCGGCTGTGTAGGCGATCAGACGCTGGCCGGACGAGCCGGGGATGACGAGGTTCTCGAAGCTGAGGGCCATGGCGCCGACCAGCGGATGACGCAGTCGTTTCACCCCGGAGGTGCAGGTGCGCACCGGGTGGCGCGCCCAATGGGAGGTGAACTCGTCGCTCTGGAGGATGAGTTGGCCGAGTAGCTCGGCCAGGCGGCGGTCGTTCGGGTGCCGTCCGGCGACCAGCCGCAGCGAGGCGACGGCGAGCCGGGCCTCCTCGTCCCAGTCGGTGTACAGCTCCCGGTAGCGATCGTCCAGGAAGAGCATCCGCGTCACATTGGGGCGGTCGCTCTGGGTTCCGGGGCTCCCGGTCGGCAGATGCCCGGCGAGCAGGGCGTGGCCCAGCCGGTTCCAGGCGAGGACGTCGTTGCGGCGGTCGAGAACGAGCGCAGGTACTTCCGACATGGCCGCCAGCAACTGGCGAGCCGACGAACTGGCGTGAACGACGCGGGGTGCGGCCGGGCGGGAGACGACGGCAGGGCGGGCGAGGGCCTTCAGATGCGCGGTCTCGTCGTCGGTCAGGCGCAGGGTGCGCGCGATCGCATCCAGCACGCCGTCCGAGGCGCTCACGGAGCGGCCCTGTTCGAGGCGGGTGTAGTGGGTGATGCTGACGCCGGCGAGCATGGCCAGCTCCTCCCGGCGCAGACCGGTGACGCGGCGGCGGGTCGGATGCGGCGAGATGCCCACGTCCTGGGGGCGCAGCGCGGCGCGGCGGGACTTGAGAAAGTCCCCGAGCTCGGACGGAGCGTCCATCGATGCCTCCGATTTCCTGGGCGTCCGGTCGCGCGGCTCCCGGGCACCGGTGCCGGGCGGGCGCGGGTCGTTCCGCCATGATGCCCGCCCGCCGCCGGGCCCAGGAGCCGCAAGGGTGGTCATGTCATGACCACCCTTGCGGTGGCTACGCGGAACAGGGTTCTGGCTGCGGCCTTCGGCGGAGGCCAGCCTCTTTCCCACGCGGCGCGTTACCGGCGCCCGCGCTCGAGAGAAAGGGCCTCTACCTCATGTCCGTCACTGATTCGGAGACGGTCGACTCGGCCGTCGACGCGGCACCGGACGTCCTCACTCCCCGCCTGCGGCTGGTTCTGGTGCTGCTGCTCGCCGCCCAGTTCATGCTTGCGGTGGACTTCTCCATCCTGAATGTGGCACTGCCGGTGATCGGCGAGGGCCTGGGCTTCTCGCTGGCACACCTGCAATGGATCGGCACCGCGTTCGCCCTGTGCGCGGCGGGCTTCACCCTGCTGTTCGGCCGGGTCGCGGACCTGTTCGGCCGCCGCCGGCTCTTCCTCGGCGGTTTGGTGGTGCTGGGCGCGGCCTCGCTGGTGGGCGGTCTGGCACAGAACCCCGAGGTGCTGATCACGGCCCGGGTCTTCCAGGGGCTCGCGACCGCTGCGGTGACCCCGGCCGGGCTCTCGCTCATGACGACCTCGTTCCCGGAGGGCCCGCTGCGGGAGAAGGCCCTCGGCCTCAACGGGGCGCTGATGTCGGCCGGGTTCACCACCGGCGCGATCCTCGGCGGCCTGCTGACCGACCTGCTCTCCTGGCGCTGGGCGTTCTTCATCAACGTGCCCGTAGCCCTCGCCGTCCTGATCGTCGCCCCGACGGTCATCAAGGAGTCCCGGCCCGACGAGCGCCCGAATCTGGACGTGCCCGGCGCCATCAGCGTCACCCTCGGTCTGCTGGCCATCGTCTTCGGTCTCACCCAGGCCGGTGAGCACGGCTGGGGCTCCGCGAACGCCCTGCTGCCGCCGGCGGCCGGCGTGCTGTTGCTGATCGTGTTCTGGGCCGTCGAGCGCAAGGTGAGCGCCCCTCTGGTGCCGCTCGGCGTGCTCGGCAGGCGTTCGGTCGCGTGGGGCAACGTCGCCGGTCTGATCGCCTTCCTCACCGAGACCTCCCTGGTCTTCCTGCTGACCCTCTACCTCCAGGAGGTGCTCGGCTTCTCTCCGCTGGCCGCCGGTCTGTCCTTCGGCGTGCTGGGCATCGGAACGGTCGTCGGCGGCTCGGTCGCCCCGAAGGTCATCGGGAAGATCGGCAGCAAGCAGACGCTGATCACCGGCGGCGTCCTGCAGACCGTGTTCACGGCCGCCCTGCTCGGCCTCGGCGACGACCGTTCCTGGATGTGGCTGCTGCTGGTCGCCACCTTCGTCGGTGGTGTGGGCAACATGCTCGTCATCGTCGGATTCATGGTCACCGCCACCTCCGGTCTCGCCGACCACGAACAGGGCCTGGCCACCGGGCTCGCGACCATGACCCAGCAGATCGGCATCACCATGGGCACGCCGATCATGAGCGCCATCGCCACCGCCGCGATGACCGGCACAGGAGCCTCGGCCGTCCTCGGCGGACTGAAGACGGCCATCGCGGTCAACGCCGCCCTCGTCCTCCTCGGTGCCCTCACCAGCGCCGTGTTCCTGCGTGGGGTGCGGTCGAGTGCGCAGTAACTCACGACGGTACGAACCACGCGCCGGCCCGGCCGCTCCGGACGAGGGCAGGGCCGTACGTCCGGACGGCCGACGGTCCGGTGAGGTGCGGTGGCGGCCGGTCCGGCTCGACGCGGGCACCCATCGCATACCCGTACGGATCTACCGGCCCGGACCGCGCCCGTACGGCCGGCCGGTCTGGGCGCACGGTGGTCAGCACCGGCTACCGACTGGCCCCTCGCTAACGGCACCCCGCCGAGCTGAGTAGTCCCGTGAAGAGTGTCAGGCTCCTTGAGCAACCGCCGTTCGGGACCCGTCAGAGCCGCCGCAGTCCGGCCAGCACCCTCTCCATCAGTGCTTGGGTCGGGACATCGCCGGCGTCGGTGGCCGCCTCGTGGACGATGATCATCCCGCGATCCGCCATGTCACCGAGGAGAACCTTGGCCACTCCCAGCGGCACCGCCACGAGCGCCGCCACCTCGGCCACCGACCGCGGTTCCCGGCACAGATCGAGCACCGCGCGGTCCCACTGCGTGGCAGTGCCCTGTACACCGTCCGGACCGGCGGCGGTGACCAGGGTCTCGACCTCGAAGTGGTGGTGCGACCTGGTCCGGCCACCGGTCCACACGTAGGCGCGGACGAATGCCGCTGCCGTTCCCGGCTCCGCGCTCTCCGGGTCCCCCGTGGCCTGCCGGCGGCCCGTGCGTGCGCCCGGCCCGTCCGGCTCGGCGGCGGGCGGCGGCGCGGCCTCGCCGTCGTCGTGCACCGTGGCCTGCTGCGGCGTGTCACGAGGGCCGGAGGTCTTCCGCCTGCGTCGTCCGGTGCTGAAACTGAACGCGTTGAGCACATCGGCGAAGGTCTGTTCGTCCTCCGCGTCCTGGTCTCTCCGAGGGCCGGACGGTCCTTCACCGGTGCTCATGTTCTCCTCGTCCGGGCTAGCGGGCCGCAGCCTGCTGGAACTGCTGCAACTCGGTGCGGAGTTCCGGAGTCAGCATCTCGCCGACCTGGTCGACGAGCACGGTCATCTCGTAGGCGATCTGGCCGATTTCGCAGTCCGGAGCGGCCAGGGCAACCAGGCACGACCCGTCTCGGATCGACATCATCAGCATGTTGCCGTGCTCCATCTGGACCACGGTGCGCAGCGCGTTCCCCGTGTCCATGCAGTGGGCAGCACCCTGGATCAGGCTGACAGCACCCGCCGCGATGGTGGAGAGCTGTTCGGCACGGTCGCCCGCCAACTGGTCCGAAGCGGTGAGCAGCAGTCCGTCGGCCGAGATCACCACGGCGTGCGCCACATGGGGAACTCGTTGCGTGAAGTTGGTGACCAGCCATCCGAACTGGCTCACCTCCGAGGAGTGGGGTGCTGTCATGAGTTCTTCCTGCCCGTCGCCGATGGATTGTGCGTCTGGTCGGGCTGCGTCCGACGGATGCCCGACTGATAGCTGCTGAGGAAACTCTGGGCGCGGCCGGCGTTCGAGCCCGCGGCCGCCCCGTCCCCGGCGGCGGACCGCTCGGGCCCGGCCGCAGCGGATCGCGTGCGCGGGACCCTTCTGGGCAACCCGGCCTGCGTGAGGCCTGCCGGCTGCGGGCCACCGGCCGCCTCGGGGCCGGGGCCGGGGCCGCGCCCGGGGTCGGGGGAGGACGACGGCGGGACGGGTGCGGGCTCCGCCGCCGCCGCGGCTTGGGTGAACCACGACGTGGCGGCGGGTTTCCGAGGCGCGCCCTCGTCGGCCGGGACGGGCCCTGTCGTCACCGCGGCGACGGCGAACGGCGGCTGCGGCGGGCGTGCTGCCGTGTCACCGGTGGCCTTCCGGCCGCCACGCTGCCGTACCGGAAGCGCGCCGGCCGGGCGTTCGGACGCGGTGTCCGGCTGGTCCGTGCGGGCCGCCGGCGCCTGCGCCGTGACCAGCTTCGCCGGTACCCGTACACGTGCCCGCAGTCCCCTGACGCCCGGCTGCGGGCTCAGGCTGACGGTGATGCCGTGCCGGCCGGCCAAGCGGCCGACCACGAGCAGGCCCAGCTGCCGGGACGCGGGCGTGTCCGCGGCGGTGCCCGTCGTCATGCGCTGGTTGGCCCTGGCGAGGTCGTCGGCGCTCATCCCGATTCCCTCGTCCTGGATCTCGATCAGCAGCGAGCCGTCGCGCTCCTGGGCACCGCCGACGACCACCTGGGTGTGCGGCGGGGAGAACGTGGTGGCGTTGTCGAGCAGTTCGGCGACGAGCCGCCCCAGGTCACCGGCCGCGTACCCGATCACGTCGACCGGAGGGCCGGGCTGGACGAGCACGCGCCGGTAGTGCTCGATCTCGGAGACCGCACCCCTCAGTACGGTGTCCACTGCCGCACTGTGGGAAGAGCGCACCAGCGTGCTGCCGCACAGGACCATCATGTTCTCGTTGTTGCGGCGCATACGCGTCGCCAGGTGATCGAGTGTGAAGAGGCTGGCCAGTTGCTCCGGGTCCTCCTCGTGCCGTTCGAGCTGTTCCATGAGCCGCAGCAGCCGGTCCACCAGGCTCTGGCTGCGCCGGGAGAGGTTGACCAGGGTGTCCCTGAGGTCACCACGCAGCGCGGCCTGCTCCGCCGCCAGTCGCACGGCCTGGGCGTGCACGGTGTCGAACGCCCTGGCGAGCTGGCCGAACTCCTCGGTGGTGTGGACCGGCACGACGTCGACCGAGGTGTTCGCCTTCCGCCCCTCGCGCATGCTCTCGACCGCGGCAGGCAGCCGGTGCTCCGCCACGTCGAGTGCGGTCGAGCGCAGGACGGTCAGCGACCGCAGCAGATGCCGGCCGATCCCGAGACCGATGGCAAGGGCGAGCAGCAGCACCGCGAAGAGGATGACGGACGCCAGACCCGCCTGGTCGCTCGTCCGGTCCTGCATCCTGGCCGAGGTTGTGCGCATGGTGCGGAGGAAGCCGTCCGCCGCCTTGTCGACGAGAGCGGCGGTGGTCTCCGAGTCGCGGTTCCAGCTGTCGACCGGGACACGCAGTGACGGGGTGGCGTCCTCCTGTGCTCTCGACTGTGCGCTCGACGCCAGGGGCACGGCCAGCGCGGTGCTCACCAGGTGCGCTCGCCGGCTGACGGCCGGGCCGGTGACCGTCCGCTGATAATCGCTCAGCTCCGCGGGGGTGGCCACGGCCCGGAAGGCGGCGAGCCCGTCCTGCAGCCGCAGGTCGGCCTCCTGCAGCGCCTTGACGAGTGTCGGGGTCGCCGGACGGCCTCGGCCGGCTGCCTGCAGCAGGATCGCGTGTTCGAGGTGGATCTGCTCCTCGACCCTCTCCAGGTCGTACAACGCGGTTGCCGATGCGGTGAGTTCCGGGGTGGCGAACCTGCTGACGAGTGCCTGGTCCAGGTCGAGCAGCCCCGTGATGATCGTGCCGTAGTCGTTGAGCGCGGTCCAGGAACCGATACCGCCCGATGCCACCTGGGCGCGCAGGGCAGGCAGGCGGGCCAGGAGGCCGACGGCGTCCCGGTAACGATGAGCCGCGACGCCCGTGAGGGTGACGCTCTGCTTCTCCGTGCGGGCGACGGCGGTCCGGGCGCTGTCGACACTCCGCGTCTGCTGCCGCAGACCGGCGGGATCGTCGACGGCGCCGGCGGTGTCGGCACTGAGCCGTTCGACGGACATCGTGCGTTCCATCTGCAGGGCTTCCAGCAGCGTCCGCAGCTGACCACGCATCGTGACCAGGCGTTGCAGGTCCGCGTAGGAGTTGGCGCGGGTGACGTCGTCATGGATCTGCACGACGCCCAGGCCGACGGCGAGCAGGGCGGGTACGACCAGCACCGCCGTCAGTTTCACGAGAAGTCGCCAGTTCCGCCACTGCACGAGCGAAGCCCACAGTGACGGTCGTACTGGACGCGTGGTCGCATGCCCGGCCGCGGTCACGATATGAACTCCGTGTTCGGAACAGCTTGCTTGCAGGGGCCTGTCACGATGGTGTTCTCTCCCGGGTGCCCGCACACTCTGTCCCGATCCGTCAACTGCTGTGGAACCGAAGCGAGCTTAGGGCAGTGGGCAAACGGCAACAACGCCGTTCCTCGCCCCTGGTGCCGACGAATCAAACCGTTACCCACATGTCCTCAAGATTTCGCGGACCGGTCGGCAAAGCCGTGCGCCCAGGGTTCATTTCGGTAACCGCTGAGCAAAAAGAACATCAAGCCGCCTTCGGTTCGTGACTGTTCAGGGCGCCGAATGGGTGAACGGCTCTCGGGGCGTGTCAGGACACCCATGTGGTTTCGCTGCTCAACGCCCCAGTCGTGGGGTGTTGGTTGACGGTACGCGGTATCTCACTACACTCTCCACCGCCCGGAGGCTACGGTTTGCTGCTTCCCCTCGCTCGTCGCGGGAGCATCCGTGTGTCCTCCTGCTCGAATCCCCAGGAACGAGGAACGTGATCAGACCGGCAGGGGTGCCCGCCTCCGAAGTGTCCGAGCGGCCTGCCGGGCGGGAGTTCACCGGGCTCCGTCACGAGGGCGAGCCCGACTACTCCGCGATTCAGCAGAGCGAGGAGTTCGCCCGGCTGCGCAGACGGCTTCGGTTGTTCGTCTTCCCGATGAGCGCGCTCTTCTTCTGCTGGTACATGACGTTCGCTCTGCTTTCCGCCTACGCCCACGGGTTCATGAGTCACAAGGTGGCGGGCGAAATCAACATGGGCACCGTCCTCGGCCTGATGCAGTTCGCGTCCACGATCGCGATCGTCCTGGCGTACCGGCGTTTCGCCGGGAAGAAGCTTGATCCGGAAGTGGACAGGATCCACGAACTGGTGGAGGGCGACAAGGAATGACACGGCAGCTCGCCGTCGGCGCGACCGGCAGCCCCACGCTCAATCTGAGCGTGTTCCTGGTATTCGTCGTCATCACCCTGTTCATCGTCTACAGGGTCACCAACAGAAACCAGACAGCATCCGACTACTACGCCGCGGGCAGCGCCTTCACCGGCGTGCAGAACGGCATCGCGATGTCCGGGGACTTCCTCTCCGCGGCCTCCTTCCTGGGAATCTCCGGGGCAATCGCCGTCCATGGTTACGACGGATTCCTCTACTCCGTCGGATGGCTCGTCGCCTGGCTGGTCGCCCTTCTGCTCATCGGCGAGAGACTGCGCAACACCGGGCGATTCACCGTGGGCGACGTGATGGCCTTCCGCATGAGGCAGCGCCCGGTGCGGGCCGCGGCGGCCAACGCGACCCTGGTGATCACGTTCTTCTACATGCTCGCCCAGATGGCCGGCGCCGGTGGACTGGTCGCCCTGCTGCTCGACGTGCACACCAGGGGCGGGCAGGCACTCCTCATCATCGGCGTGGGCGTCGTCATGCTCCTCTACGTGCTGGTGGGCGGGATGAAGGGCACGACCTGGGTGCAGATCATCAAAGCCGGCCTGCTCCTGGTCTGCGTGACCTTCATCAGCGTGTTCATCATCGGCAAGTTCGGATTCAGCTTCTCGGCGCTCCTCGAACAGGCCACGCGGAACAGCCCGTTGGGCGAGCGGCTGCTGGAGCCGGGCAGTCTGTACGGCCACAACGCGACGAGCCGACTCGACTTCGTCTCGCTGGCCCTGGCGCTGGTCCTGGGCATCTCCAGCCTGCCGCACGTGCTGATGCGCTTCTACACCGTGCCCGACGCCAAGGAGGCGCGCAGGTCGGTGGTGTGGTGCTCCTGGTCGATGTTCACGTTCTACCTGGGCATCCTGGTCGTCGGTTACGGTGCCACCGCCCTGGTCGGCTCCGACGCGATCGTTCACGCCCCGGGCGGGGAGAACTCCGCGGCGCCTCTGCTCGCCTTCCGTATCGGCGGCGTCGTGCTCCTGGGAGTCGTCTCGGCGGTGGCCTTCGCGACGATCCTGGCGGTCGTGGCCGGCCTGACCCTGGCCGCCTCGGCTTCGTTCGCCCACGACGTCTACGCCAACGTGATACGGCGCGGTAAGGCCGATCCACGGTCCGAGATCCGGGTCGCCCGCCTGACGGCGGTCGTGGTCGGTCTGCTGGCCATCATCGGCGGCATCGTGGCCGACGGCCAGAACGTCGCCTTCCTCGTGTCGCTGGCCCTGGCACTCGCCGCGTCCGCCAATCTTCCGACGATGCTCTACACGCTGTACTGGAAACGCTTCAACACCTCAGGGACGCTGTGGAGCATTTACGGCGGTCTGGTGTCCTGCCTCGTGCTCATCGTCTTCTCACCGGCGGTCTCCGGTACGCCGACGTCGATCGTCAAGAGCGTCGACTTCCACTGGTTCCCGCTCATGAACCCCGGCGTCGTGTCGATCCCGCTCTCGTTCGTGTGCGGATACCTCGGCACCGTGCTCAGCAGGCGCCCCGCGGATCCGGACAAGCAGGCGGAGATGGAAGTCCGGGCGCTGACCGGAATCGGCGCCCGGCTGTAACCGATCACGACATCGGCCCGCCCGTCCGTGGGCAGGCGGTGGTGTCACACGACCTGGCCGGCCGCCCCGCCCCTGCCTCTGTGCCCTCTCCTTCCGTTGTGGCCGTCCTTCCCGTCTCTCCCGTGGACTCCTTCTCTCCCTTCCCGCCCGGGCCTGCCGTTCTTGCCCGGAGGGCCGGAGGGGCCGCGCGGGCCGGGGGCACCGGAGGGGCCCGGAGGGCCGGAAGGCCCGGGGTCGGAGTAGTAACCCTGGAGGTCGACGTTCTGTGTCCACATGTCGTCGATCTGCATCTGATGGACGACGAGCACGGCCGACTGCGCGACGAGCGCGGTGCCCAGCGCGGCGCCGAGCACCAGGGGGCGCCACGGTCTACGCAGCATCTCTCTTACGTTTCTCACGATGTCTCTCACGCTGTGTGACGGCGAAAGTGTGGATGGCGAGGCGTCGGAGAAGGCGGACCTTCTCGTGCGGTGTCTGTCGCGGGGCGGCCTCGACGGCCGCGAGTGGCCCGGTCACCTCATGCGGGCACGGGGAGTTGCCCGGCCCGGATGTCCGTCCGGGTGGCACCCGTGTCGGTGCAGTGGTGCGTCCGGTACTGCCCTCTGTGACGGTGGGTGGTCCGGTCCGGTTGTGCGAGGCGCGGCGGGGGACGGAGCCCGGGAGGGCCCCGTCCCCGACGTTCCCGCAGTGGTCCTGGGGCTCAACGGGTGCCGGTCCCGGTCGGCTGCGGGGTGGCGACGGCGTTCTGCCCGTCCTTGCCGTCCTTGCCGTCCTTTCCGTCCTTTCCTTGCCTCCCGTCAAGTCCGTTCGTGCCGTTCTGCCCGTCCTGCCCGTCCTTGCCGTCCGAGCCGTCCTTGCCGGGCGGGCCGGCGGGGCCGGACGGGCCGTCGGGGCCGGGCGGACCGGATGGACCGACCTTGACCTGATGTCCCTGCAGGTCCATGTGTTGTGCTCGAAGAGAGTCGATCTCCGAGTCCTGGACGACGAGTGCGGCCGACTGTACGACGAGCGCGGTGATCAGAGCCGCGCGGAGAACAAAGGGGCGCTGCGATCGCAGCATTTCGTTTACGCTTCTCACTTTATTCCTCACGCTGTGTGACGGCGAAAGTGTAAAGGGCGGGGCGCCGAAGAAGACGGACCTTCGCGTGGAGTGTCTGTGCCGGGCTGCGCGAGGCTTTATGAGGTGTGTCCTCTGCCGGGAAGGATCCAGCACGGCGGTCAAGGACGATGGCCCGCGCGAGCGGCGCAGCGCACCGCCCTGACGCCGGGGCGGGCTTCACCGGCGTTCTTCGTCGGTCCGACCCGGCCGAGTCGGACCGGTCCGACCCGTCCGGCCGCCCTCCCGGCCGGTGTCCGACGGCCCCGTGTTACGTTCCGCCCCATTGATCGTGAGGGTTGTGTGGGGGGCCTTTCATGAAATCGGTGCGGTTCTCGCCGTTCGTCGCCGTGTCCGTCGCCGGGGCGCTGATCCTGGGGGCGGCCGCCGTGACCGTCGTCGGTCCCGGTGTGGGGGACTCGTACGCGGCGTCGGATGTGGCACTGCCGATCGCGCACTTCGCGCACCTGGTCGTGGACGCTCCGCACGGGCACCTGTTCATCAGCGGCGGCGCCGGTACCGACGGCATCCTCGTCACCGACCTCGACGGCGGCCACCCGACGACGATCGGCGGTGAGCCGGGGGCGACCGGTCTCGCCCTGTCCGCCGACGGATCCGTGCTGTACGCGGCGCTCCCGGACGAGGACGCGATCGCGGCGATCAGCACGGCGGACCTGACCGAGTCGGCCCGCTACGGCACGGGCGCGGGTACCCGGCCGGACTCGCCGGCCGTCGCCGGGGGCACCCTCTGGTTCGGGTACGGCACGGCGGGCGCCGGCGGCATCGGTTCCGTCGACGCGGCCGGCACGGTGCACCTCGGGCGGGATCAGGGCAGTTGGGCGGCGGCGCCGGTGCTGGCGACGACCCCGGCGCCCTCCGGCGTCCTCGCGGCCGCCGCGCAGACGGGCGACGCCACCGCCGTCGTCACGTACGCGGCCGAGGGCGGCGCGCTGACCCGGCGGGCGGCGAAGTCGCTGCCCGTCCCCGACCTGAGCGACCTCGCGGTCACGGCGGACGGGCAGCACCTGGCGATCCCGTCGTTCCACGGCGCCACCGCCAACCGGTACCGCACCTCGGACCTGGCGGTCGACGGGCAGTTCGCCAACGCGGTGTACGGCAAGGCCGTTGCCGTGGCCCCGGACGGGACCATGGCCGGTGGCGACCGCGCACTCACCACGTTCCCGGAAACCGGCGCGGGCCGGTACACCGAGTACTACTACGCCCGCGAGCTGAACGCCGCCGCGCACGGTGTCGCCTGGGCGCCGGACGAGAGCCGGGTCTACGGCGTGGCCGTCGACGCCGACGGGGGAACGCCGACGCTCCACGTCTCCCGAGACCCGGAAACCGCGCCGGTCGTGCTCTACGGAAGCCGGACCACGCCGCTCGCCCCCGGCGAGACCTACTCGTTGGTGGTGTCGCCCGACGCGCCCCTCGCCCTCGGCGCCGGCGAGTCCCTGCTCCCCGGCACCGTCCGCGTCACACGCTACGACGACGCCGATCCGGACGGTGTGCCCGTCCCGGACCCGACGGCCACCGCGGCCCGCCCGCCGGTCGACTTCTTCGGCACCTACCAGGTCTCCGGCACCGCTCCCCGCACCGGCAACCTGAGCTTCCGCGTCGACTACTCCGGCGGCGGCCATTACGGCCCGGCCACCCGGACCTTCGACGTCCCCGTCGCGAAGTACGCGCCCACCATGGCGCTGGCCGGCCCGGACACCGTGGGCCGGGCCGCCCTGCTGACCGTCACCGGGCGGCTCGACTGGCCGCACGCGCACGTGGACACCGGTGCCGTGCACGTCGTCAGGACCGACCCGGCGCACCCCTCGGGCTACGCGCTGGGCACCGTGCCCGTGGCCGCCGACGGCACCTTCGCCCTCCACGACACCCCGCAGACCGGCGGCGCGAACACCTACTCCTTCACCTACGACGGCGGTACGTCCTACCTGCCGGTCACCGCGGCGCAGACGGTCCAGGTCTCCCGGGCCACTCCGGCCCTGAGCGTGACGACCGACGCGAAGTCGTACCGCTCCGGCGCGACCGTCAAGGTCACCGCGCACCTGGGGACCACGTACAACTCCCGGAGCCTCACGCTGTACGCCCAGCCCGCGGGCGCCTCGCGGACGGTGCTCAAGAGCGGCAAGGCCGACGCGCACGGGAACCTCGTCGCGTCGTACAAGGTCACCCGCAACACCGCCTTCAGCGCCGCCTTCGCGGGCGACTACCGTTACGCACCGCGCACGGTGACCACCGGCACGACCCTCACCCCGACGGTCCGGACGAAGCTGCAGAACGCGCTCGGGACCACCCGTATCGGATCCACCACCTACCAGGTCTTCTACAAGTCCGAAGTCACTATGGGCTTCGAGCTCCAGGTCACCCCCCGGCAGGCCGGAGGCTGCGCGTCGGTGTACGTCGAGCACTACTCCTCGGGGGCCTGGCACCAGGTCACCTCGCAGAAGTGCGTGCCTCTGTACTCCGACGGCTGGTACGGCTACAGCCGCGCGCTGAAGCCCTTCACGAGCAACGACCGTTACCGCGTCCGCGGTCTCTACGCACCGCCGGCCAAGGGGGCGCAGACCGGCGGCGCGCAGAGCGGGTGGACCTACTTCACCGTCCGCCCCGGCACCGTGAGGTAGCGGGCGAAGACCGACACCAGGTTCCCCTCGGCGCCGCTTGACAAAGCGGGACGCTGTTCCGGATAGTTAATCGGGACAGTGTTCCGTTTCTCCGGCCGTGGCCGGACGCAGAAGGGAACCGCTCGCCATGAGTGCTACCGCCGACATCCCCGACACCGATACCGACACCGCCGTCTTCGGCCCGTCCGCTCCCGTTCTGTCGTACAGCCCGGTGACGTTGTCCGTGCCCGGACGCCCCGTGGACCTCCAGGTCCGTGTCTCCGTGCCCGCGACCGGGACCGGCCTGCCCGTCGTCCTGCTCTCCCACGGGCACGGCGGCTCCCACAACCTCTCCTCGCTGAACGGGTACGCGCCCCTCGCCACCCTCTGGGCGGCCGCCGGATTCGCCGTCGTCCAGCCCACCCACCTCAGCTCACGGACCCTGGCCCGGCGGCTCGCCGGCGCCCCGGGAGCCCCGTTCTTCTGGCGCTCGCGCGCCGAGGACATGAGCCACATCCTCGACCGGCTCGACGAGATCGCGCACACCGTGCCGCAGCTCGCCGGGCGCCTCGACCACGACCGGATCGCGGTCGCCGGGCACTCCCTCGGCGGCCACACCGCGAGCCTCCTGCTGGGCGCCCGGACCACCGACCCCGACACCGGAGCGGAAGTGGACCTGACCGAGCCCCGGATCAAGGCGGGCGTGTTGCTCGCCGCACCCGGCAGGGGCGGCGACGTCCTCAACGGATGGATGGCCGAGAAGGTGCCGTTCTTCCACGCCACCGACTTCTCCACGATGACCGCACCCACCCTGGTCGTCGCCGGCGACAAGGACGACTCCGCGCACTTCACCGACATCGGCCCCGGCTGGCACGCCGACCCCTACCACCTCGCCCCCGCTCCCAAGACCCTGCTCACCCTGTTCGGCGCCGAGCACCTGCTCGGCGGCATCTCGGGATACGACGCCGACGAGACCACCGACGAGAACCCCGAGCGCGTCGCCGCCCTCGGCCACCTCACCGCGGCCTACCTGCGCACCCAGCTCCAGCCCGACCCCTACGCCTGGCAGAAGGCGTGCGAGGCGCTGACGACCGGAACCGCCCCGGCGGGACGGGTCGAGTGCAAGTAGGCCGTGCCGAGGGGGGCGTAGTGGGCGAGTTTGTTTGACGGGTTGTCAAATATCGTCGCATAAAAGGTCGTTGGCGGTCGCGTCAGGACAACGGAAGGGCGTACGCGCTCCTTTCCCGCGGTGTAGCTTCTACCCGTCAGTAGAGGCTTGAGCAACGGGGGACGCGTGGTTGCCTCTCCGCATACCGAGAAGTTCGCCGCCCGTCTTCGGATGCTGAAGGACCGCAGTGGCCGGGGATACGACCGCCTCGGCAAGGAGGCGGGCGTCAGCGGTTCCAGTCTGCATCGGTACTGCTCCGGCCTCAGCGTCCCGGTGGACTACCGCGTGGTGCACGCCTTCGCCAAGGTGTGCGGAGCCGACGCGGAGGAACTCCGTGAACTCCACCGGCTGTGGGCGCTGGCGGACACCGACCGGGATGCGCCGACGGCCGTGACCGCCGCCGAGGAGAGCGTGCCGGAGAGCGCACAGGAGAGCCCGCAGGAGAGCGCACCGGAACACGTACAGGTCAGTGCCGTACCGGATGATGTCACCCCTGCGGAGACCGGGCGGCCGCGGCGGTTCCGGGTGCCCGAGAAGCTGTCCCCGAGGGTCGCGGTCCTGGCCGCCGTGGTCGCGGTGGTGCTGGTGGCCGGCTTCGTGTGGCTGCCCGGCAGCGCTCCTGACGGTGCCGGGACGGCGGCCGGTGACAGGCTGCTGGACTCCCCGGCGTGCAAGACCGTGAGCATGGGGCAGCACGACGCCTGCGTGCGTGAGGTCCAGACCCTGCTGGCGCGGGCGAAGGGCAAGCTCGCCATCGACGGCGACTTCGGGCCGGAGACCCTGCGCAGAGTGACCGCGTTCCAGGTGCTGGCGGGGCTGCCGGCCACCAACGTGGTCGACGACGCCACCAAGAAGGCTCTCTACGCGCAGCAGGTGAGCATGACGACCTGGCCGCCGGCCAGAGTGGCGAAGCGGATCCGCGAGGTGTTCGCCGAGGATCCCGGCACCGCCGTGGCCGTCGCCCGCTGCGCGTCGTTCCTCGACCCGCTGTACGTGCTGCCGAACACCAACGGCAGTCGCAACTGGGGCGTGTTCCAGATCTCCGACGCCCGCCTCCAGGACCTCGACGGCACCCCGCTGCGGGCGTTCGACCCGGACTGGAACATCAGGGCGGCCCACCGGCTGTGGAGCGTCCGGCACGACTTCCACGACTGGCCCTCCTGCGAGGCGGCGCTGAAGAGCACGCCCAGCAGCACGCCCAGCAGCACGCCCAGCAGCACACCGAAGAGCACACCGACGGGCTGAAGCCCGGAGCTCCGGGTACCGAAGCGGCGGTACCCGGAGCTCCGCTCCCCCGAGAGGGGCGTCAGACGGTGCCGTCCTCCCACCACCAGTCACGGCCGAGGTCGGCCCTGCTGTCGACGTGCTGGTGGTCGACGGTGTACGTCTCCAGCCCGGAGAACCCGCAGGTCTCCGCCTTCTGGTAGACGGTCTTGGTGGCCACCCCGGGCACGTCGAGGTCGGCCGCCGTGCCGTACAGGTGCATGCTGTCGCTGGCCCCGCCGATCTCGGCGTTGTGCGCGATGCTGCGGAAGCCGGAGTTGACCGTGATCGGCTTGTCACCCAGCTTCTTGCGCAGCGCCTCCAGCTTGTACATGCAGCGTCGGACGTTCTCCTTCACCTGAGAGGCGCTCAGCTTGCCGCCGTTGAAGGTGCCGTCCGACTGGTTCACGAACTCGCTCCAGTTGAAGTGGAGCGTGGAACCGTCCGACTGCTCCAGGGAGTTGAGCTTCGCCTGGGTGTTGGGGCCGACCTCGGCGTCGACGCTGAGACCGTACGCCGCCTGGAACCGGCGTACGGCGGCGGCCGTACCGGGGCCGAAGTCCCCGTCGATGCTCACCCGGCTGTGGCTGGCGCTGTCCGCCGCCCAGCCCGCGATCCGGATCTGCAGTTCGGTCACGTCGGCGCCGGTGGTGCCCTGGGTCAGGGTGCGCGACCAGGAATAGGCCTGAGCGGTGCCCGAGAACAGCAGCTGGCCGAAGGCTATGCCGGCACCGGCGGCCAGCGTGCCGCGCAGCATGGTGCGGCGGTCCAGGGGACGGGAGGAGAAGGTCATGGTCGTCCTTTCGAGCTGGCGAGAAGGTCAGTAGGCGATCTGGAACGTCACGTTCTGGGCGTCGATGTCGTAGGCGTGCACGCGCAGGACGAAGTGGGTGCCGTCCTTGACGTCGGTGGCGACGGTTCCCCACTCGGTACCGTGCGTGGTGTACGCGTCACCGTTGTTGCACTTGGTGGTGTGGTCGACGAACACCACGCAAGCGTCCAGGAACACGCCCGGCTCGTCCGTGATGAGCCGCAGGTTGATGTCGTTGCACCGCGAGGACGTGGTGTAGGTGCCGTACTCCTTGGCGGCCGCCTGGTAGTGGTACGTCAGGGTCTTCGCGCCGCCGTAGCAACTGGTGGCGGCGGCCGGGGCGTTGGCGACGGTCGAGGTCTGTGCCGAGGCGGGCACGACGGCCACGCCCAGCAGGGCGGCCGCGGTGCACAGGGCCGAGGCGAGCGTTCTGTTGCGGATCATGATGGTCTCCGTACGTCCGGCGGGGGTCAGAAGGCGATCTGCATGACGGCGTCGTCGCCCTCCAGGGGCACGCCGTTGGGCACGGTGAACTTGGTGCCGTCGAGCACGTCGGTGGCGATGGTCGTCCAGCTGCGGCCGACCTTGGTCCAGCGGTTGCAGGTGCCGGTCTTCGCGAACTTCACGCAGGCGTTCACGTAGTCCGCGGTTCCTCCGGTGACACGCATGTTGATGTCGTTGCAGCGGCTGGTGGTCCAGTAGGGGCCGAAGTCGACGACGTCCCCGTAGCGCACCGTCACCGCCCCGCCGTAGCAGGTCGTCGTGGCCGAGGCCGCCGACGCCGCGGTGGTGAGACCGGTGCTGCGGTTGGCCAGCCGGTCCAGGTCGGCCTGGGTGCCGTTGAACACGTCGGCGGTCGCCGGGGCCTTGATGCCCGGGAACAGCGCGGCGTCGGTGTACTGCCACATCGCCCAGGTCGTCGAGCCGTTCGGCAGCGGCGGCTGGGTGATCGACTGGCGGTAGTCCGCGAGTTGCAGCGGATACCGGGCGAAGGCGGTCGTCGAGCCCAGGCAGTCGTCCAGGAACGACTTCTGCGTGTAGATGACCGGGGTGCGGCCGAAGGCCGCCTCCACCTTGTCGAGCCAGGCCTTGGCGTCGGCCACCGTGCCGTAGGTGGGACAGCGTCCGGTGCCGTCGTCCATGCGCTCCAGGTCGAACACCGGCGGCAGGTCGCCCGCGCGCTGCCCGGTGTAGCCGGTCGCCTTCACGGCGGCGATGAACCGGTCGGCCTGTGCGGCACCGGTGTCGGCCGCGGTGCCCGTGTAGAAGTGGTAGGGCGCGACGGCAAGTCCCGCCGCCCTGGCCGCCGGCAGGTCGGTGGCGAGGTACTCGTCGGTGACGTTCAGGCCGCGGGTGGCCTTGACCGTCGCGAACTCGACGCCCGAGGCCCGTACGGCCTTCCAGTCGATCGGCGCGCCGCCCGGGTGCTGGTATTTGGCGGTGTCCAGGCCGTCGATCGGGTAGCCGGCCGGGCGCGGTGGCGTGCAGTACGTGTTGCGACTGGACCAGTCGACCAGTTTCGCCCAGGTGTTGGGGCCCACGACGCCGTCGGCGCTGAGGCCCGCGCAGTGCTGGAGCTCGACGACCCGGCCCTCGGTGCCGCCCCCGAAGTCGCCGTCGATCGTCAGCGGCGGGTAGTGGAACGGCTCCATGGCCAGGTTCAGCCGGCACTGCAGTTCCTTGACCTCGACGCCGTTCGCGCCTTCGCGCAGGGTCGGGCGCGTGTCGGTGTGGCCGCACACGGTCGCCTGCGCCGTGGCCGACGTGCCCTGGGTGGCGCAGGTGTGCGGCTGTGCGGCCCAGGTGTTCAGCGCCGCCCAGGTCTGCGGGCCGAGCACCCCGTCCACGCTCAGCCCGGCACACGCCTGGAACTCCTTGACCCGCGTCTCCGTCGCCGGGCCGAACGAGCCGTCCGCCGCGATCGGCGTGTACCGGCTCGGCTTCGTCGCGAGATCGAGTTCGCACTGCGCCTCGACCGTCGGGTCCCCCGTCGATCCCCGCTGCAGCGTGGGCTGTTCGCTCGTGTGCCCGCAGACCGCGACCGCGGTGGCGGCGGCGGTGGCCGCGGACTGTGCCGCGTGCACCGCCGTGGGTCCGTACAGGGGCAGGACCGCTGCCACGGCGAGGGTCAGACCCCGCAGTAGCGTCCTCCGTCCCATCTGTGTTCCCCCTCTTGTGAGTTGGCCGGGAGCCCCCGGCCCGGTCATGCTGGCAGCCGCTGTGCCGGAGGCCGGATCCCCTCGCCCGGATCGGGACGCCGGGACGGTCACGCGCCGGTGACCTGCGGGGACGGACGGCCGCTGGGACGGGCATGGGACACGGGCGGCGGAGAGGGGAAGACGCGCGCGGGGCGAAGCGGTCACGGCGCGACGGCTCCGGCCGGCGGTCCCGTGAGGTTCAGCCGAGTCGTTGCGGGGTGGCCCCCGCGGCCCGTTCCTCGATCCTGCGGACCGCCGCCTGCAGGTCGTTCAGATGCCGGCGGGCCACCTCCTGTGCGGACATGACCGTCCGGCGCCAGGTCACGTTGACACAGCCCAGGACCTCGCCGTGCAGGCGGATCGGTACGGCGATGGAGTTGCGGCCGTCGAAGTCGTACTCCGGTGCGCGCACGCTGTACCCGCGGGACCGGGTGGTCGTCACGAGGCGGCGCAGCCACGCCGGGTCGTGGGCGTGGGCGTTGCCGGGCGCGTCGTGTTCGCGCAGGCGGCGCAGGACCGCCTCCCGCTCCTCCTCCGCGCAGAAGGCGATGTAGGCCCGGCCCGAGGCGCCGAGCAGCATGTGCGAGCGGAAGCCGATGGGGGCGACCGGGACGACCTCGTCGAAGTACGCCTTCGGGCTGTTGGTGTCGATCGTCTCCATGTAGTCGAGGCGGGGCACGGTCAGGACGGACGGCCACATCACGCGCTCGCACAGCTCCTCCAGGGCCGGGGACGCCAGCTCGCCCAGCCACTCGGCGTCGTCGTGCGGGGCGCGCCGCGGCTGGAGGCTCGCGACGAAGGCGCCGTCGGCGAGCCGCTGCCAGACCAGGCCCTCCCGGCCGCAGGTGTGGAGGATCCGGATCAGGGTGGCCTTGGGGATGCCGGTGACCTGGTGCAGATCGTGCAGGCTCGCCGCGCGCATCTCCTGCAGGGCGCGCAGCACCCGCAGACCGCGTTCCAGAGAGGCGATCGTCTTCACCTGGTACTGCCGCACGGGACCCTCGCTCACCTGCGGATACGGCGGGCGGATTTCACCTGGTGAAAAGTTAGCAAGCAGTGGTTGCCTGCGTCACGGCCCGGGGGAGACCGTCTTTCCGTGACGCGAGGAGGCGACATGACCGTCGAGGCCGCGGGGGGTTCCCCCATCCCTCACCCGGAGCCCGGCACGGCCGGCGAGCCCGCCGCGGTGGCCGAGGGCGAGCTGCTGTGGACGCCCGGGCCGGAGCGGGTCGCCGAGGCGAACCTGACGCGGTTCGGGGAGTGGCTGGCCCGGGAGCGGGGGCTGCGGTTCGACGGGTACGACGAGCTGTGGCGCTGGTCCGTCCGCGACCTGGAGGGATTCTGGGGCGCACTGTGGGAGTACTTCGGCGTCCGGTCCGCCGCACCGCACTCCGCGGTGCTCGGCAGCCGGGACATGCCGGGGGCCGAGTGGTTCCCGGGGGCCCGGCTGAACTACGCCGAGCACGTGCTGCGGCAGGAGCGGCCCGGGGCCGATGCCCTGCTGTTCTGCTCGGAGGAGGCCGCCGCTCCGGCCGCGGTGCCGTGGGAGGAGTTCGCGGGCAAGGTGCGGGTGCTCGCGACCCGGCTGCGGCAGCTCGGCGTACGGCCCGGCGACCGGGTGTGCGGGTATCTGCCGAACGTCCCGCAGGCCGCGGTCGCCATGCTCGCGACGACGGCGATCGGTGCCGTGTGGGCGAGCGTCTCCCCGGACTTCGGGTCGCGGGGAGTGATCGACCGGTTCGGGCAGCTGCGGCCGAAGGTGCTGTTCTGCGTGGACGGCTACCGCTACGGCGGGAAGACCTTCGACCGCCGGGAGGAGGTGCGCCGGATCGCGGCCGCCCTGCCCGGTCTGGAGCATGTCGTGCACCTGCCGCAGCTCGGTGCCGTCGACGGCCTGACCTGGGACGAGGTCCTCGACCGTCCGCCCGTGCCCGCCGCGGACTTCGTCTTCGAGCAGGTTCCCTTCGACCACCCGCTGTGGGTGCTGTTCTCCTCGGGCACGACGGGACTGCCCAAGGCGATCGTGCACGGCCACGGCGGCATCCTGCTGGAGCAGCTGAAGCTGCAGACCTTCCACATGGACCTGCGCGCGGGCGACCGCCCGCTGTTCTTCACCACCACCGGCTGGATGATGTGGAACTTCCTGATCAGCTCCCTGCTGGTCGGCGCCACCCCGGTGCTCTACGACGGGAACCCGGCCCACCCGGAGCCGGACGTGCTCTGGCGGATCGCCCAGGACACCCGGGCCACCTTCTTCGGCGCCAGCCCGGCCTATGTGGACCTGATGGCCAAGGCCGGCATCGTGCCCGGCGAACGCTACGACCTGTCCGCGCTGCGCACCGTCATGCCGGCCGGCTCCCCGGTGTCGCCGCAGTGCACCGCCTGGTTCTACGGCAACGTCAAGGACGACCTGTGGATCGCCACCGGCAGCGGCGGCACCGACTGCTGCACCGGCTTCGTCGGCGGGGTGCCGACGCTGCCCGTGTACGCCGGGGAGATGCAGGCCCGGTCGCTGGGGGTCGCCGCGTACGCCTACGACGAGCACGGCCGCAGCCTCGTGGACCGGGTCGGCGAGCTGGTGATCACCGAGCCGCTGCCGTCCATGCCGGTGACGTTCTGGGGCGAGGACGGCGACGAGCGGTACCGCCGCACCTACTTCGGGGACTTCCCGGGCGTCTGGCGGCACGGCGACTTCTTCAAGGTCAACGCGCGCGGCGGCTGCTTCGTGCTGGGCCGCTCCGACGCCACCCTGAACCGGCAGGGGGTGCGGATCGGCACCGCGGAGATCTACCGGGTGGTCGAGGCCCTGGACGAGGTCGTGGCCGCCCTCGTCGTCAGTCTCGACCTGCCGGAGGAGAGGTTCTTCATGCCGCTGTTCGTCGTGCTGCGCGACGGCGCGACTCTCGGTCCCGGCCTGGAGAGGACGATCCGGGACCGGCTCCGCCGGGAGTACAGCCCCCGGCACGTACCGGACCGGATCGTCCAGGTCCCGGCCGTGCCGACCACCCTGACCGGCAAGAAGCTGGAGGTGCCGGCCCGCCGCATCCTGCTCGGCACCCCCGTCGAGCAGGCCGCCGACCGCAGCGCGGTGGCCGACCCGCGCGCCCTGGACGCCCTCGCCCGGTACGCCCGTACCCAGGACGACTACCGCCTGTAGCCCCGCTCCCTACCGCCTGAGCCGCATCCCTTGGAGAGCACCATGACAGACGACGGAACCGCTCCCCGCTTCCCCCTGCCCTCGGAGCTGACCGAGGTGCCGGGCGCCGAGGACTGGGCGTCGATGTACCCGTACTACACCCGGTTCCAGCCCGGGGACGACCAGCGGTTCTGGTTCTACAACTCCATGCACTTCCCCGAGCCGATGCCCGCGTTCGACGCCGTCACGGCCGAGACGCCGTACACCGCCCTCGGCGCCAACACGGCCCGCCTGTTCGTCTTCCCCACCACGCTCGGCATCGAGCACCGCATCGTCAACGGCCGGGTCTACATCACCGCCAACCCGGTCACCGACCCCGAGGAGATCCGGCGCAGGCTCGCGGAGTTCAGCGAGCGGGCCGGGCACTACTACGAGAACTGGGACGAGCTGTACCAGGGCTGGGTCACCCGGGTCACCGGCCTGATCGACGAGGTGCAGCGGATCGAGGTGCCCCGGCTGCCGGAGTTCGAGGACCCGGAGGTCGTCTTCCAGGCCCGAGGGGTCGCCCAGAACCACTACGTCCGCGAGAACTACCACCGGCTGATCGGCCTGTACTCGAAGATGTGGCACCACCACTCCGAGTTCCTGATGCTCGGCTACGGCGCCTACGTGGTGTTCTTCGAGTTCTGCAAGACGTCGTTCCCGGAGATCCCCGACCAGGACGTGGCCCGGATGGTCGCCGGGATCGACGTCGTCCTCTACCGGCCGGACGACGAGCTGAAGAACCTGGCGAGGCTCGCCGTCGAGCACGGCGTGGACGACCTCTTCGTGGAGGGCTGCGAGCCGGACAAGGTGCTGGCCGCGCTCGCCGCCCGCGGCGACGGCGGCCGGCGCTGGCTGCAGGCGCTGGACGACGCCCGCGAGCCCTGGTTCAACATGTCGACCGGAGCGGGTTTCTACCACCACCACCGCAGCTGGAACGACGACCTCACGGTGCCGTTCGCCGCCCTGCCCGGCTATGTCGACCGGGCCCGGCGCGGTGACCTGCTGGAGCGGCCCGTGCAGCAACTCGCCGCCGAGCGCGAGCGGATCGCCCGGGACTACCGCGCGCTGCTGCCCGGGGAGGACGAGAAGGCCGCCTTCGACCAGATGCTGGGGCTCGCCCGGGTGGTGTTCCCCTTCGTGGAGGACCACAACTTCTACTGCGAGCACTACTTCACCACGAAGTTCTTCGCGAAGGTCCGCGAGTTCGGCGCGCTGCTGCGGGACCGGGGTGTCCTCGCCGACGCCGAGGACGTCTTCCAGCTGCAGCACACCGAGGTCGCCCAGGCCCTCACCGACGTGATGCTCGCGTGGGCGGCCGGCACCGAACCGGTCGGTACCGCCCACGTACGCAAGACCGTCGCCGCCCGCAAACAGACGCTGGAAGCCCTCGCCGGCTGGAGCCCGCCGCCCGCCCTCGGACCCGTCCCCGAGACCCTCAACGACCCGGCGGTGCGCATGCTGTGGGGGATCACCGCCGAGACGATCAGGAGCTGGTCGGCCCCGGCCGTCGAGGGCGAGAGAGAGGTACGCGGCTTCGCCGCCTCGCCGGGCGTGGCCGAGGGCACCGCCCGGGTGCTGCTGAGCGTCAACGACATCGGCCAGGTGCGGGAGGGCGAGGTGCTGGTCTGCCCGGTGACCGCGCCCAGCTGGGGCCCGGTCTTCGGGAAGATCGCGGCGGCCGTCTCGGACATCGGCGGCACCATGTCGCACGCGGCGATCGTGGCCCGCGAGTACGGGCTGCCCGCCGTCGTCGGCACCGGCCACGCCACCAAGCGGATCACCACCGGCCAGCGGCTGCGCGTGGACGGCGACCGCGGCATCGTCACCGTCCTCGACTGAGCGTGGGGAGCACCACCATGACCACTCCGGCCTACGTCCGCCCGTTCGGGGACCTGCGCCTCACCGACCGGCCCACCGCCGGCGGCAAGGGCGCGAGCCTCGGCGAACTCACCTTCGCCGGCGCACCCGTCCCACCGGGCTACGTCGTGACCACCGCCGCCTTCGAGACCTTCCTCGCCGCCCTCGACCCGGGCGGCGCGATCCGCACCGAGATCGGGGCCCTGGACGCCCAGGACACCGCGGCGATCGCCCGCGCCGCCGCGGACGTCAGGGAGCGCATCGAGGCCGCCGTACTGCCGGCGCAGGTGACGGACGCGATCCGCGGCCGCTACCGGGACCTGGACGGCGAGTCCGACGCGCCCGGCGAACCCGCTCCCGTCGCCGTACGCTCCAGCGCCACCGGCGAGGACGCCGAGGACGCCAGCTTCGCCGGACTCCAGGACACCTACCTGTGGGTGCGCGGCGAGGACTCCCTCGTCGACCACGTCCGCCGCTGCTGGGCCAGCCTCTACAGCGTCGAGTCGGTCAGCTACCGGCGGCGGCTCGGGCTGCCGGAGCACGACCTCGCCATGGCCGTCGTCGTCCAGCGCATGATCGACCCGCGCTGCGCCGGCGTCATGTTCACCCGCAGCCCGCTCACCGGGGACCGCTCGGTCGTCGCCCTGGAGGGGTCGTGGGGCCTCGGGTCCGCGCTCGTCAGCGGTGACGTCACCCCCGACAAGTACGTGGTCAGCAAGGTCACCGGGGAGATCAGCTCCCGTACCGTCTCGGCGAAGCTGCGCCGGCACCGGATGGACCCGTGCGGGGCGGGGGTGCTGGAGGAGGACGTGCCGGAGTACCTGCAGAACGTGGCGTGCCTGTCCGACGAGGAGGTGCACGAACTCGTGGCGATCGGGCGGCGGATCGAGGACCACTACGGGTCCCCGCAGGACATCGAGTGGGCGATCTCCCGCAATCTCGTCCCCGGCCGGAACGTCTTCCTGCTCCAGAGCCGCCCCGAGACGGTCTGGGCGAGCCGCGGGCGGACCCCCGCCGCGGTGCCCAGGGCCAGGGCGTTCGAGCACGTGGTGTCGCTGCTCGGCGGGACCGGCAACGGCACCGGCGGGGGCACGAAGTGAGTCTCAGCGGCGAGGACGTCCAGGACATCCTGCGGATCGTCGACGGCATGGAGGTGGACCGCCTCCGGCTGCGCACCGGCCGGTTCGAACTGTCGTTGCGCCGGGGCGAGGACGGCGAGTGGACCCAGTCCGCCCGGACGACGGCCGAACCGGTGCTGGTCGGCGAGCGGGACGTCCGGCACGAGACCGCCTCCCCGCAGCCGACGGCACCGGTCCGCGAGGGCCTGACCGGTGTCCCCACCCCGCTGCCCGGAGCCTTCTACCGGGCCCCGAAACCCGGCTCACCCCCCTTCGTGGAGGTCGGGGACGAGGTCACCGAGACCACGGTCGTCGGAATCGTCGAGACGATGAAGCTGATGAACTCCGTGTACGCGGGGGCGGTCGGCACGGTCGCGGAGATCTGCCTGGCCGACGGGGACTTCGCCGAGCAGGGCGCCGCGCTGATGTTCCTGGAGACGGGGGCGGCGCCGTGATCCTGCGACGCGTCCTGATCGCCAACCGGGGCGAGATCGCCCTGCGCATCGTGCGGACCTGCCGACGGCTCGGCATCGAGACGGTGCTCGCCGCGTCCGACGCCGACCTCGCCTCCGTACCGGCGCGGCTCGCCGACCGGGTGGTCCGGCTCGGGCCGGCCGCGCCCTCGGCCAGCTACCTGGACGTGGCCGCGGTGCTCGCGGCGGCGAAGGCCGCGGACGTCGACGCCGTCCACCCCGGGTACGGCTTCCTCTCCGAGAACCAGCGGCTGGCACGGGCCTGCGCCGAGGCGGGCCTCGTGTTCATCGGGCCGACCGTGGAGCAACTGGCCGCCGTCGGCGACAAGCTGGAGGCCCGTCGGCATGCCGTCGCGGCCGGGCTGCCGGTCGTCCCCGGCGGACCGCTCGACGACACCGCCGACGCGGCCCGGCTCGCCGCGGAGATCGGCTTCCCGCTGCTGGTCAAGGCGGTCGGCGGGGGCGGCGGCCGGGGCATGAAGCAGGTGCACGACCCGGCGGACCTCACCGCCTCCGTCGACCTCGCCGTGGCCGAGGCGGGCGCCGCCTTCGGCGACCCCCGGGTCTACCTCGAACGGTTCGTGGCGACCGGACGGCATGTCGAGGTCCAGCTCATCGGGGACGGCGAGAACGTCGTCCACCTCGGCACCCGGGACTGCTCCGTGCAGCGCCGCTACCAGAAGCTCGTCGAGGAGGCGCCCGCGCCCGTCCTCGACCCGGTGCTGCGCGAGGAGATGCACCGGGCGGCGGTGGCCCTCGGCAAGCACCTGGAGTACCGGGGCCTCGGCACGGTCGAGTTCCTCGTCGACGTCGACCGCGGCACCTTCCACTTCCTGGAGATGAACGCCCGGATCCAGGTCGAGCACCCGGTCACCGAGGCGATCACGGGCCTCGACCTGGTCGCCGAGCAACTCGCCGTCGCCGAGGGCCGGCCGCTCTCCTTCGGGCAGGCGGACGTCTCCTTCACCGGTCACGCCGTCGAGTGCCGGATCAACGCCGAGGACTGGGCACACGACTTCCGGCCGAGCCCGGGGACCGTGACCGAGGCGGTCTGGCCGCTCGGCGAGGGCATCCGGATCGACACCCACCTCCAGGCGGGCGCGGACGTGCCGCCGTACTACGACTCGCTGGTCGCCAAGCTCATCGTGCACGGCGGCGACCGGGCCGAGGCGCTCGACCGGCTGCGCGGCGCGCTCGGGCGGTGTGCGGTCGACGGGGTCACGACCAACGTGCCCCTGCACCAGGCGGTGCTGGACGACGAGGAGTTCGGCGCGGGCGGCGTGGACACCGCCTGGTTCACCCGGTTCCTGAGCGACCGTCCGGCAGGAGGCGGCCGTGGCTGACATCCAGCTCGTCGACGTGTCCCTGCGCGACGGCAACCAGAGCCTGTGGGGCGCCACCGGACTCGACACCGGCAAGATCCTGCAGATCGCACCGGTCCTGGACCGGGTCGGCTTCCGCGCCCTCGACTACACCTCCAGCACCCACATGGGCATGGCGGTGCGCACCCACCGCGAGGACCCCTGGGAACGCATCCGGCTCACCCACCGGGCCATGCCGAACACCCCGTTGCAGTTCATCGGCACCGGACTGCGCTTCATCTCCTGGGAGGCCGCCCACCCCGAGTTCATGCAGCTCGTCTACGACCGGCTGGTGGCCAACGGCGTCACCCGGTACGTCGTCCTCGACCCCATGCACGACATGGCCGCCGTACGCGAGTCCGCGCGGATGATCCGGGCGGCCGGCGCCACCGAGATCGTCGGCGCACTGGTCTACACGGTCAGCGACGTCCACGACGACGCCCACTACGGCTCCCTCGCCGCCGAGATGGCCGCCTGCCCGCACATCGACCGCGTCTACATCAAGGACCCCGGCGGCCTGCTCACCGCGGAACGCGCCGCCACCCTGGTCCCGGCGGTCCTGCGCAACCTCGGCGGCACACCGCTGGAACTGCACTCCCACTGCACCGTCGGACTGCCCGGCCTGAGCTACCTCAAGGCCGCCGACCTCGGGGTGCGGGTGCTCCAGGTCGCCTGCGGGGCGCTGGCCGGCGGGACCTCGCTGCCGAGCGCCCGGCAGGTGGTGGCCAACCTGCGGGAGACCGGGCACCGCGTCGACGTCGACGACCGGCTGCTCGGCGTGGCGGCGGACTACTTCGACGCCATGGCCGCGGCCGAGGGACTGCCCGTCGGCGGGCCCCGGGACTACGACGCCGCGTTCATGCGCCACCAGGTGGCCGGCGGGGTGATGGCCACCCTGCGCCGGCAGCTCGGCGAACTGGGCTTCGGCGACCGGTTCGACGCGGTCATCGAGGAGGTGACCCGGGTCCGTGCCGAACTCGGCTTCCCGATCATGGTCACCCCCTTCCCGCAGATGGTCTGCACCCAGGCCCTCTACAACGTCATCGGCACCGAACGCTACGAGAACGTCTCCGACCAGGTGATCCGCTACGTCCTCGGCAGCTTCGGCCGGCCCACCACCCCGGTGGACCCGGATGTCGCCGACCGCATCCTCGACCGGCCCCGGGCCGCGGAACTGGCCGAGGAGCCGCCCCCGCCCACCGTCGCCGAACTGCGCCGCCGCTTCCCGCGCGGCATCGGCGACGAGGAACTGCTGCTGCGGGCCACCATGCCCGCCGAACAGGTGGACGCCATGGTGGCCGCGGGCCCGGCCCGGCGCCACTACAACCCGGACGTCAGACCGGTACTGGACCTGCTCGACGGCCTGCGGACCCGCCCGCCGGCTCCCGAACTGATCGTGGAACGGCCCGACTTCCGACTGGAGCTGCACCGTGACCGCTGAAGAGGCCGTCCCCGTGGCCGACCGGCTGCGGGACATCCGCGGCATCGTCTTCGACCTGGACGGCACCCTCGTCCTCGGCGACCGGCGCAACCACGGACTCGTCCCGCTCCCCGGAGCGGTCGACCTCACCGCCGCCCTCACCGCCCGCGGCCTGCCCTGGCTCACCTTCACCAACGGCACCACCCGCACCCCCGAGGCCTACGCCGAGACCCTGCGCGGCATCGGCTTCGACCTGCCCGACGAGGCCGTGCTCACCCCCGCCACCAGCGCCGTCGACCACTTCCTGGCCCGGGGCCACCGCAGCGCGCTGGTGCTCGGCGGCGACGGGCTGAAGGAGCCGCTGCGCCGGGCCGGCATCGAGATCGTCGCGCCCGTGGGGAAGCCGGCGGCCGACGCCGTACTGGTGGGCTGGTACCGCGAGTTCACCATGGACGAACTGGAGGCGGCCTGCCATGCCGTCTTCGGCGGCGCCGTGCTCTACAGCAGCTCGCAGTCGGTGTTCTTCGCCAGCGCCGAGGGCCGGGCCCTCGGTACCTCCCGGGCCATCTGCGCCATGATCAGCAGCGTCACCGGCGCCACCGAACAGATCGTGGGCAAGCCCTCGTCGATCGGCGTGCGGTGCGCGGCCGCGCGGCTCGGCGCCGACCCGCGGGACCTCGCGGTCGTCGGCGACGACCCGGAACTGGAGATGGCGATGGCCCGCGCCGCCGGCGCGCTCGGCATCGCGGTGACCACCGGGATCCACCCGGCGGACCGGTACGCCGCGCTGCCGCCGCAGCAGCGCCCGCATCTCACCGTTTCCGGCGTGGACCGGCTCGCGGCACTGCTGCCCGCGGCGACCGGCACGCCGTAGCGGACGCCGTACCGCGGCATCCGCCCCGCCGGGCCCGCGCCGGCCGGCACGGTGCGCAGGCGTGATCTCCCCACCGGTCGGGTAGCAACGACGTGCTCCGCCGCCGCTTGCGGGGACTGGTGTGAAGGGGGATCACAGGGTGTCGGACGACGGCCCGCCGGACGGCTGGGAGGCGCACGAGCGACGGCTGTGGGAGGCGTACCGGCGGGGCGAGTGGTGCGAGGACGTGCCGGAGGTGCGGGCCGAGGTGCTGCGGTGGCTGCTCGTCGCCGCGCCGCGCCCGGTCCCCGGGCGGCTGGCCCGGCTCCGGCTCCGCGGAGCCCGGATCACCGGCACCCTGGATCTGGCCGAGGCGGCCGTCCAGGGCGCGATACGCCTCGACTCCTGCCGCTTCGACGAGGTGCCCTGCTTCGACGGCGGGCAGTTCGGGGTGCTCCAGCTGAAGGACTGCGCCTTACCGGGGCTGAGCGCGGCCGGGGCGCGGGTCGGCCAGGAGTGCGAGTTCGTGGGCTGCACCCTCGACGGCACCCTGAACCTCCGCTCCCTGACCGTCGGCACGCATCTGCTGCTCGACCGCTCGACGGTGCATGCCCCCGACGGCACCGCGGCCGTCGACGCGCAGTCGCTCGCCGTCGAGGAACACCTCTCGGCGACCGGACTGGTGTGCACCGGGCCGGTCCGGCTCATGAGCTCCCGGGTGCAGGACACCCTCGGCTTCCGCGGGGCCCGGCTCCAGGGGGACCGGGCCTGCCTCCAGGCTCCCGAACTGACCGTGGGCGGCGGCCTCTACCTCGACCGGGGGTTCTCCAGCGACGGGGGGATCAACCTCTACGGCGCCTCGATCGGCGGTTCGCTGCACCTGGAGGACGCCACCCTGACCGGCCCGGACGCCCAAGGCGCCGACCCCGCCCTGCAGTTGCTCTGCGCATCGGTCGGCGGCGACATACAGGCCGGCGCGGGGTTCACCGTGCGGGGGAGCGTCGACATGCGGGACACCGCGGTGCGGGGCAGCGTCGTGCTGCGGCAGGCCCGGCTGCACCACCCGGCCGGCACCGCGCTCAGGGCCCACCGGCTGCATGTCGGCGGCGACCTCGACTGCCGGGACGGCTTCGTCGCGCAGGGCACCGTGGACCTCTGCGACGCCCGGGTCGGCGGCTCGGCCCTCTTCGAGGGCGCCGAGCTGACCGGCCGCGCCGGAGCCGCCGCGCTGCGGGCCAACGGCATAGAGGTGGGGGCGGAGTTCAACTGCTGCGACGGGCTGACCGCGCACGGCCGGATCTCCCTCAGCAGCATCACCGTACGGGCCAAGCTCTGTTTCGAGAACGCCGTACTGGACGTCCCCGCGGGGGAGCGCGCCCTGATCTGCCGGCGGTCCGCGGCCGCCGACCTGACGCTGAAGCCCCGCGAGGCGCCGCGCGGCATCGTCGACCTCAGCCACACCCGGGTCGGCGTGCTGCGCGACGACCCGGCCGGCTGGCCCGGCTCGCTGGTCCTGGAGGGCCTCGCCTACGACAGTGCCCAGCCCGCGCTGCCCGGCCGGCAGCGGCTGACCTGGCTCGACCGCGACCCGGCCGGCTTCGCACCGCAGCCCTACGAGCAACTCGCCGCCAACTACCGGCGCCACGGCCGGGACGCCGACGCCCGCCTCGTCCTGCTCGCCAAACAGCGCCGCAGGCGGGCCACCCTGGCCTGGCCCGCCCGGCTCTGGAGCCTCCTGCAGGACCTCACCGTCGGCTACGGGTACCGGCCGCTGCGCGCGGTGCTGCTGCTCGCCGTCTGCTTCACCGTCGGCACCGTGCTGTTCGCGACCTGGCCGCCGCTGCCCTACGGCGACGGCACGCCCCCGGACTTCCAGCCGGCCGTGTACACCCTCGACCTGCTGCTGCCGGTGGTCGACTTCGGGCAGGAGCGGTCGTACAGCTCCCACGGCGCCATGCAGTGGGTGGTGGTCGTCCTGGTCAGCGTGGGCTGGGTCCTCGCGAGCACGGTCGTGGCGGGGGCCAACCGGGTCCTGCGCAGATCCTGATCCGGGGCGGAGCGGCGGGACCCGGCCGGTCCCGGTGAACACGGTCGGAACAATGGGGCAACCGTGACGGTCCCCTACATGTCTAGGCGGTGTGACGCAGCATCAGGACTCGCCGTACGGAGGCGGCGGGCCGTCGATCCCGAAAGGGGATTCCATGCGCATCCGCCCGGCCGTCGCCGCCGTTTCCCTTGCCACCGGCCTTTCCGCCCTGTCCGCGTCGGTGGCTCCGACAGCCGCCCAGGCGGCGGACCGGGCCGCGGCCGCCGACACGGTGTTCTCGCACGTCGTCGTCAACGGCGGCAAGGACGTCGTCCTCGGCCTCACCACCAAGAAGACCGTCACCATCACCTGGACGGCCACGGACCCGGACGGCGTCGTCGCGTCCTGGGCCTACCTGTGGCACGGCCCGAACACCGACGACGAGGACGGCATCCTGGGGGCGTACCCGGCGGGTACGTGCGAGGTGCCGGCCATCGCCAACCCCACCACCGCTGACTGCAAGGTGAGCATCGCCGTCGACGCCGCCCGGGACCTCGACCACAACGGCCTCGCCGGCACCTGGAACGTGCTCGCCGGGGCGCAGGACCGCACCGACGACTGGACGGAGATCGACGTCGCGGGCACCGCCTCGGTCAAGCGGCTGGCCAAGGTCACGGTGAACGCCTCGCCCGAGCCGGTGAAGGAGGGCAGGACCATCACGGTCACCGGCAAGCTGACCCGCGCGAACTGGTCGAGCGGCAGCTACACCGGCTACCAGGGGCAGGCGGTCAAGCTGCAGTTCCGCAAGAAGGGCAGCAGCACCTACACCACCCTGAAGACCGTCACCAGCGGCGGCAGCGGCGCCCTGCGGACCACCACCAAGGCCAAGGCCGACGGCTACTTCCGCTTCGTCTTCGCCGGTACCGCCACCACCGGCCCGGCCACAGCGGCCGGGGACTTCGTCGACGTCAGGTGAGAACGACGTCAGGTGAGAACGAGACCGCCCCCGCGCGCACCGGGACGGTTCCCGGTGCGCGGGGGGGGCGGGGTGGTTCAGGGGGTGACGTCAGCCGAGCAGCTTCGTCGCCAGGGTCGAGGCGTTGTACGAGCCCCAGCCCGTGGTGAAGTCCCAGCCGGTGGCCGCGGAGTAGGCGCCGTTGCTGCCGCTGGTGATGTCGTGGAAGCCGGTGCCGCTCGCCGCGTACAGGGCGGGGTTGGCGAAGCCGAGGTTGGCCTTGCCGGCCGCCGCGGCCTGCTGGTTGTAGAGGGCCGCGAACGCCGCCCACTCGGGGGCCGCGGCGCTGGTGCCGCCGACCGAGGACCAGGAGCCCTGCGAGTAGATGGAGACACCGGGGCTCGGGTTGGCGTGCGCCGAGACGTCCGGGACCTGGCGGTAGCCGCCGCCCGCGCTCTTCTGGACGGCCGTCTGCCAGCTCGGGATCTTGAAGACGGAGGACTTGCCGCCACCGCCGCCGGACCAGGCCACCTCCTTGCTGAAGGCGTTGGCGGAGGTGACGGTCAGCTTGGTGCCGCCGACGCCCGTGACGTACGGGTCGCTGGCCGGGTAGTCGACGGAGGTGCCGCCGTCGCCCGCGTCGTCGGAGCCGTCGTCACCGGAGGCCGCGTAGAAGCCGAGGCCCTCGGCGGCGCCCGCCTTGAAGACCGCGTCCACGGCGTTGATGTTGGAGGTGGTGCGGGCGGACTCGGCCGCGCCCCAGCTGATCGAGGTGGTCGGGATGCCGCTGTCGACGATGGCCTGGTACGTGTCGACCTCGCCGGCGTCCGAGTTGGGGCCCTCGAAGACCGTCACGTTCGCCTTCGGGGCGATCGCGTGCAGCACCTCGATGTCCAGCTCGACCTCGACCTGGCCGTCGCCGAGCGAACCGGAGCCGCCGTCGACCTTGGACACGGTCGGGGTGGGCGAACCGAGGCTGTAGTTGGTGTCGTACTTGGTGATGTTGGACTGCTGGAAGCCGTCGAACTCCAGGAGCGCGATCTTCTGGCCGCTGCCGGTGTACGTGCCGGAGACGTTGTAGCCGCCCTTGAGCTGGGCCGGGGTGTAGCCGCCGCCGGGGCCGTCGTGGGGGGAGACGGTGTGCGGGGTCGCCTGGTGGTGCAGCTGGACGCGGTTGTTGAGACCGGCCACGTCGCTGACGATGGCGGCGAGGGCGGACGGGAGCGTCGGCGCGCTGTCGTTGGCGTAGAAGGAGCGGCCCGTCGCCGAGTCCTTCCAGGTCGACAGCCGGGTGCCGAACGCCTTCTGCAGCTGGGCGGCGGTGCCGCTGGCGTCGACCAGCAGGTTGCCGGAGTGCACCTTGCCGACCGTGACGCCCTGCGCACGCAGGTAGTCCTTCAGCTGCTTGACCTCGGCGTCGGTCCGGCCGAAGCGGGCCGCGAACTGGCCCTTCGTCAGGTAGTGGCCGTAGGCGGCCGAGTGGGGGTCGCTGACCTTCGCGATGAAGGTGTCGAGGGCGCTGCCGCCTCGGGGCGCCAGGCTGATCGCCACCGATATGCGCTTGCCCGAGCTGACGCTGCCGGTGCGGGACGCGTCGTGCTTCAGACCGGGCAGGACGTCCCCGGCGACGGCGGCGCGGGCGGTGTGCGGGGCGTCGGCCGCGTAGGCGGCGGGGACGACCGCCGTGATCAGCGCCGGCGCGGCGACCAGACCGAGCAGTTTCAGGCGTGACTTCACCGAAGTTCCTCCGGAGGTGGGGGGTGGGGAGTGTTCCGGAAGCGGAACGGGATCACCGTAGGAACTCCGGCCCCACCCCCGTAAGCGGGGGAACCCTTGCGTTACGTGTTAACTGCCGATGTCACGTCAACGGCGTGTGTCGAGCGGACGGGGGAGTCGCCCCCGGGCTGCCTGACTTACCGTCACCGTCTGGGCCGTGGGCCCGGGTTGGTCGTCGTCGCCGGTGTCCACCGCCGCGCCGGCGGCGATGACGGCGACCGCCATCGCGTGCGCCAGCGCGGTGCGGGAGCGGACGCCGACCTTGCGGTAGACCCGGGACAGTGCGCCCTCCACCGTCTTGACGCTGATGAAGAGTTCGGCGGCGACCTCCCTGTTGGTCGCCCCGCCGCCGACCAGTTCGGCGATCCGCGCCTCCGTGGGCGTGAGGTCGGGTCCGGTCGCGCCCGCCTCAGCGCCGCGCTCCCCGGCCGCCAGCCGGGCCAGTTCGTCCCTGGCCCGGGCCGCGAGCGGGGCCGCGCCGATCCGGGTCGCCGTCTCCAGAGCCTCGGCGAGGGCCTGCCGGGCCGCGTTGCGGCGGCGGGCGCGGCGCTCGACCGCGCCGAGCGCGATCAGGGTGCGCACCAGCTCGACGGGGAGCGGCAGCGGACGCAGCCGTTCGACGGCGGTGCGCAGCCGTACCGCCCCCTCCCGGGCCCGGCCGATGCCCGCCTCGCGCAGCCCCTCCGCCCGGTCCAGCGCCGCCAGGACGCTGCCGGGCGCCCCGTCCGGCACCCGCGTCCGGGCGTCGTGGAGCACCGCCCCGGCCGCCTCCGTCTCGCCGAGCACGACCAGGGCCTCGGCCAGGTCGCCGTACCAGTGCAGCAGCGGCGGGTCGGCGGCGCACATCGCCTCGCCGAGTTCCCGGACGCGCTGCAGCGCCTCGACGGCGGCCGCCGCCCCGCGCGGATCGCCGCCGAGCAGTTCGGCCTGCCCGAGCACGGCGAGGGCGCGCAGCAGGAACAACCGGTCGCCGTCGGCCTCCGAGGCGCGGACCGCCTGTGCGGCCAGCTGCCGGGCCTCCTCGACGGTGCCACCGGCGGTCGCCGCGAGGGCCGCCGCGTAGAGCGCCGGAGCCGCCTCGGCCAGGGCACGCGAGCAGCGGGCCGCGGTGCGCAGCGCCTCCCGGCAGTGCCCGGCGCGCACCTGGATCCGGGTCAGCGCGACCAGGGTCGCCACGGTCTCCTCGGCCCCGGCCGGTTCGCCGGTCGCGGCGAGCAGCGGGACGACCTGGTCGCGGGCCTCGGTCACCCGGTCGGAGTCCAGGGCGAGGATCGCCCGCATCCGGATCAGCCGCCGGCTCTCCGGGCCGCCGGAGCGCTCCGCTGGGAGCGACGCGATATCTGGAAGTGCCGCGATCTGCCGTGTGTCGGCTGCGGCTTCGTCGTGGCTGGTCGCGCAGTTCCTCCCCCAGCCTTCGGCCGGGGGCACCCCCAGCGCCCACCGGGGAGCTGCCGCTGCCGAACCGCAGCCGACCAGGGTCAGCGCCTCCGCCAGCGCGGCGTCGGCGGCGACCGGGTCCCCGGCCAGCGACCGCACCCGGGCGAGGGTGGCGAGCGCGTCGATCCTGGTGTCGGTGTCGCCGGCCGCGCCCGCCTGCCGCGCGGCCCGCCGGGCGTGCCCGGCCGCCTCCGTCAACTCCCCGCACAGCAGGCCCCGGACGGCGGCCCAGTGGTGCAGCCGGGCCTCGGCGCGCGGATCGCCGACCGCGTCCCGCAGGCCGTCCGCGATCAGGTCCTCGGCGCCCTCCAGCGCCTGCCCGGCGCCGCGCAGCAGGACCAGCCGGGCCCGCACCCGCTGCGCCGCCGAGCCGGACCGGGCGAGCACCGCTCCGGCGGCCTCGCCCGCCTCCTCGGTGCGCCCGGCGTCGCAGGCGTACTCGGCCGCGGCCAGCAGCCGTTCGGCTCGTTCCGCCGGGTGGTGGGCCGGGGTGCGGCGGGCGGCGAGGGCGGCCAGTTCGAAGGCGGTGCCGGGGGCGCCGTCGTGGCGCGCTGAGCCGGCCGCCGCCATCAGGGTGCGGGCCGTGTCCTCGTCCTCGTAGGGGTGGGCGAGCGCGCGATGGCGGGCCCGCTCCACCGGCTCGGGCACCGCGCGGGCCAGCAGCGCGTGCGCCTGCCGCCGCCCGTGCTCGGTGGCGTCGGCGTGCACGGCCGCCCGCAGCACGGGGTGGTGGAAACGTACGACCCCGTCGGCGTCGGCCGTCGCGATGCCGAGCCGCTCCGCCTCCGCGAGGTCGGCGGCCGGGTCCGGGAGCCCGGAGGCGCGCAGCAGGGTGAGGCTGGGGCGGGCCGCGGCGCTGGCGACGAGAAGGGTGCGCCGCACCGGCTCCGGCAGCGCACGGGCCCGCTCCAGCAGGAGGGTGCGCAGCCCCGGGGGCACCGGAGGCAGGGTGCCGAATCCGGCGTACGGCGGGGCGCTCCGGGCGGCGCGTCCCAACTCCCGTGCGTAGGAGGGGTTTCCGGCGGCGGTCCGCTCGATCGCCCGGAGCAGTGCCGGGGGCAGGTCGGCGCCGAGGTCGGTGCGGACGAGGTGGGCCGTCTCGCCGTCCGTCAGGGGCGGCACGGGGAGTTCCACGGTGCCCGGCGGGCAGCAGCGCAGCCGCTCGGGCCGGCTGCCGTCCGGCACCCGCTCGGCGGCGAGCATCCGTATCCCCGGGTCGTCGAGCCGGCGCACGGCGAAGGCGAGGACCTCGGCGGTCGGTTCGTCGAGCCACTGCAGGCCGTCGACGACCAGCAGGACGTCACCGGCGGCGGCCAGGGCGCGCAGCGTGTCGAGGACGGCGACGCGCACGGCGAGCAGGCCGCGGTCGTCCGCCGGTCCGCCGCCGCGCAGCAGGGCCGCCCGCAGCGCCGCCCGGGGCTCCGGCGGCAGGTTCTCCAGGTGGCTCTCCGGGACCCGCGCGAACAGGTCGACCAGCCCGGCGAAGGGCAGCCGGGCGTCCGCCTCGGCGGGCGAGCAGTGCAGGACGGTCCCGGCGGCCGGGTCCGCCGCGAGAGCCGCCACGAGCGCGGACTTGCCGATGCCGGCGGGGCCGTGGAGGAGCAGTCCGGGGCGGGCCGCCGCCTGGACCCGGGCGGCGTCGAGAAGCGCTCGGCGCCCGGTCAGTTGCATGTGTTCATGACAACCTCCGGTGATCCGGTGTGTCAATGACGTCCGTCACCTCTCGGCGGCGGACCCGTTGCCCGACATGACGTAACAGGTCATGTCTTCTTCCTGAATCCCTCGTTACGGAACGCGGAAGGCTCTTCCGCCCTCCTCCTGTGCGGAAGCAACGAGGCACGGGCAGGGAAAACAGGGACTGAGTGACATGGGTTTGACCAGTCGAACGACCGTATACGCGCTGGCGGCGCTGGCCGCCCTGTGTGTGGCGCTGCTGGTCTGGCTGTGGCCGCGGTTCGCCAAACCGGGGCTGTGGCAGGTGCTGGGGCGGCTCGGAGCCGTCGCGGTGACACAGGTGACGATCGTCGCGGCGTTCGCCTGCGCGGTGAACTCGTCGTACCAGTTCTTCGGCTCCTGGAACGAGCTGCTCGGCAACGTCGACACCGCTCCGGTCGGGGTGACCCAGGCGGCCGGCGGGAACGGCGGCGGCTCGGTGAACGGCATAAGCAGCGTCCACGGGGCGTCGCTCGTACAGCCCGCCGGGGACCAGCAGTTGAGCAGGGTCGGCGGGCTGCCGAGCGGGCCCGCCGCGGCCGTCGGCCGGGTGGAGTCGGTGAAGATCATCGGCCGGCGCACCGGCGTGGTCGACCCGGCCTTCGTCTACCTCCCGCCGCAGTACTTCCAGAAGGCGTACCACCGCATGCGGTTCCCGGTGATCGTCGCGCTCAGCGGCTACCCGGGCAGCATCTACAACCTCGCCCAGCACCTGCGGGTCTCGCAGACCGCCGGCGAACTCCAGCGCAAGGGGCAGATGCAGCCGACGATCATGGTGATGATCCGGCCCACCATCGCCCCGCCGCGCGACACCGAGTGCGTGGACGTCCCCGGCGGACCGCAGACCGAGACGTTCCTGGCCAAGGACCTCCCGGACGCGATCAAGTCGGTCTACCGGGCCGGCCACGACGCGAGCTCCTGGGGCGTCATGGGGTACTCCTCGGGCGGCAGTTGCGCCCTCCAGCTCACCATGCGCGACCCCGGCGTCTACACCACGGCCGCCGCCCTGTCGCCCGATTACCGGGTCAAGGACGACCCCACCACCGGCAACCTCTTCGGCAGCGGTCCCGGCCGCCAGGCCCGGATCGACGGCCACGACCTGATGTGGCGGCTGAAGCACCTGCCCGTGCCCCAGGTCTCGGTCCTGGTCGCCAACAGCAAGCACGGCGAGAAGGGCTACGCCGAGACCGAGGCCTTCATCAAGGCCGTCAAGGCGCCCATGCGAGTCGTCTCCATCCTCCCCGAGAACGGCAGCCACAACTTCCCCACCTGGGTACGGGAGATGCCCGCCGCCCTGAAGTGGATGAACGAGCAGCTGACCTTCCCCCAGGACGTCGTGCCCCGGCACCACCCGAAGAAGCCGGCGACCGAGGCGGCGGGCAGGCCCACGCCCCGCCCCACTCCCACCTCCACTCCCGGCCACCGCTCGCTGCGCGCGGAGGGCCCGGAGCCCAGCCCCACGGCCACGGCACGCCGCTGACCGGCCGGGTCAGCGCACCGCGGCGACGAGGCCGTGGGCGAGGTCATCGACTGCACGGCACCCGTGGGCGAGAGGCGGGAGACCGTCGAGCGGGTCCCGCGCGCCGTCCGCACCGGCGAGGCGGCCGCGGCACTGCGCTGAAGCAGGCGAGGCCGCGGCCACGGCACTGCGCTGAGCAGCGGAGCCGGGCGGGCCTCAGATCCAGGTGTCGAGCCACATCCTGGACTGCCAGCCGGTGTAGGGAATCGTCTGCCCGGTGTAGATCGGGTAGAAGTAGACGAAGTTCCAGGCGATGAGAAGCACCAGCACCCCCGCGGCCACCGCGCCCCGCAGCCGCCGCCGCTCCGTCGCGCCCGGCGGCCCGAGCAGCGCCCCGATCATCATCGCCACGGCCAGGCACAGGTACGGCACGAAGACCACGGCGTAGAAGGAGAAGACCGTACGGTCCTGGTAGACGAACCAGGGGAGGTAACCGGCCGCCACCGCGCAGAGGATCGCGCCGGCCCGCCAGTCGCGGCGCAGGGCCCACCGGTAGAGCAGGTAGGCGAGGGCGAAGCAGGCCGACCACCACAGCATGGGGGTGCCCAGGGCGAGGACCGTGCGGGAGCAGGCGGTCGCGGTGGAGCAGCCGTCCTGGCCGGGCTGCGGCGAGTCGTAGGCGAACAGCACGGGACGGCCGAGGACCAGCCAGCTCCAGGGGTTCGACTGGTACTTGTGCGGCGTGTGCAGGTTCACGTTGAACTGGTAGACCAGGTACTCGTAGTGCCAGAAGCTGCGCAGCGGGGCCGGTATCCACGACCAGGTGCCGCCGCGGCCGTCCGCCCAGTGCCGGCCCCAGCCGTCGTCGGACAGGAACCAGCCGGTCCAGGTCACCAGATACGTCAGGAGCGCGGTCGGGACGAGGGCGAGGACCGACCGGCCGAGGTCCCGGCGCAGGACCGCCCGGTACGGGTGGCGGGCCCCGGCGACGCGGCGTGCGCCGACGTCCCACAACAGGGTCAGCACCACGAAGAAGACCAGGACGTACAGGCCGTTCCACTTGGTCGAGGCCGCCAGGCCCAGGAGGACGCCGGCCGCGAGGCGCCAGGGCCGCCGGCCCGTCCCGGCGCGGTCGCCGGTGTCCGCGTCCGGGCGCACCCTGCCCGCCGCGTCGGCAGGCAGGGCCGCCGCGAGCCGGGCCCGGGTCCGGTCCCGGTCGATCAGCAGGCAGCCGAACGCCGCCAGCACGAAGAACATGACGACGAGGTCGAGCAGGGCGGTGCGGCTCATCACCAGGTGCAGGCCGTCGATCGCCAGCAGCGCCCCGGCCAGGCAGCCCAGGAACGTCGAACGGAACAGGCGGCGGCCGATGCGGCACAGCATGAACACCGACAGGGTGCCCAGGGCCGCCGTCATGAAGCGCCAGCCGACCGGGTCGAGGCCGAACAGCCACTCGCCGACGGCGATCACCCACTTGCCGGTCGGCGGGTGCGCGACGAAGGAGCCGGTGTCGGAGAGCGGGATCACCTGGGGGTGCGCCAGGATCTGCGGGTCGGCGATCTTGCGGTCCGGCCAGGTGCCCTCGTACCCGAGGTGCAGCAGTGCCCAGGCGTCCTTGGCGTAGTACGTCTCGTCGAAGATGAGGTCCCGCGGCCTGCCGAGGTGCCAGAAGCGCAGGACGCCGGCCAGGGCGGCGACGAGCAGCGGGCCGAGCCACTCCGTCGCCTTCGCGAGGCGCCGCGCCCGGGCCGGGCCGGGGCCCAGGAGCCGCCAGAGCCGGGTGGCGGGCTCGGGGAAGGGCGGGACCAGGCGTTCCCGGACACCGGTGCCCGTGCCGGTGCCCCGGGCCCCGGCGTGACCGAACCGGCGCAGCCGGTCCTGCCACCCGGGGGACTCCGGCGCCGGACGTATGCCGTCGAGGTCGTGGGAACGCGTCGCGCTGCTGCTCGTCACCGGACGACCTTAGGCCGTGCCCGGGCCGGGCCGCGAAGCGGTGGCCGGGCGGCGGGTGCCGTGCCGGTGATTGACCGTACCGGGGTGGCCACGCGTAAGGCCTGGGCCATACCCTGGACCCAGGGCTACGGCACCCGGACTGCCCTGCAACGGAAGGGAGTTGGGGGGCACAGGAGCCGTGAACGGGGGACGCTTGTTCAGTGTGAGAAACGGCGGTCATGCAGCGGGATTCGAGCATGAGCTGGTAGAGCAGATGTGCGCGGTGTCGGGACTCGATGCACCGGGAGGGCGCGATCTCTTGATCGACATGCTGGCGGGCCGGTTACCCGAGTTAGCCAACCTCCGGCGACACGACCGGAAGCGGCACGACATAATGGAGATAGCCCGGGCCTGCTGGCAGCGGCCGACCGGGCTCTCCGTGCTGGTGGACACCCTTCAGGTGTACGACCCCGGCTCCCTGCCCGTGCTGCGGATCGCGGAGCTCGTCTCGGCGTCGCCGGTTCTGGCGGTCCTGCCCGAGGCCGAGTTCCGCAGAGCCCGCGCGCTGCTGAGCCGCTTCCCGCATCCCGACGCGCAGGGCCTGCTGCACGCGGCGGCCGGGGACCTTCCGCTCCCGGCCCACCCGGTCGCCACCCTCGCGGAAGCCTTCGACTTCCTCGCCGGGGCCAATGCCCGCCCCGACGGCCTGCTTCCCGTGCTGGCCCTGGTCGAGCACGCGATCGCGGCGGGCGCCGGGGCCGACGCCGACCGGCAGGTCGTCGACGGCCTGCGCGGCTGGAACGACGACCAGAGCAGGCGACTCGACCTGGCGGAACCTCTCGAAGCCCTGCGCGCGCAGATCGCCCGGGGAGCGACGGAACCGGCTCCCGCCTGTCTCGTTGTCCAGTTGAGCAAGCACGGGATGGGCGCGGACGAGTACCTGCTCTCCCACTGGCGTCAGCGGCGTCCGGGCTCGTGGCGGCCGGAGCGAGGAGAGGACCAGATCGTGGCCTTGGGCGACGTCGAGGCCGCGGTGGAGGAACTGGTCGGCAGCGTCGAGGAGGACTGGGGCGAGCGCCCCGGCAGGCCGGTCCTCGAATTCGTGTTGCCGCTCCAGCTGCTGAACCAGCCCATGGAGTGGCTGCCGACGGCCTCCCACTCCCTCTCCGCCACCGCTCTGTGCCTGGACTACCCGGTGGCGCTGCGGAGCCTGGAGCGGATGCGGGCCCGGCGCTACCACCGGCGCTGGCGCAACCGCTGGCAGCAGCTGACGGCCGGTCCCCGGATCGTCTGCCACTGGGACACCACGGGCGAGCGCGGCCACGACCCCGTGCGGTGGAACAGCACGCTCGCCGCCGACGAGCGACTGGTCTCGGTCGCGCTCACCGCGCCTCCGCTGCCCGGACCCGGCGGCCGTCAGGCCACGCTCGAAGCCGCGCTGCGGGCCGGCGTGCCGCTGACCGTCTGGGACCGCCGGCCCACGCCCCCGGGCGACTTCAGGAAACGGGTCGACAAACTGCTGAAGGGAACGGCCGCCGAACTGCCGCAACGTGTACGGCAGTTGCGGAACGAAGCGGCCACCGCCGCCGCGGCGCAACGGGACGCGCACACCGGACGTCACCTCGCGGTGCTCCTCGACGACCCGAACCGGATGGTGGACTGGTCCGGAGACCTGGGACACCCGGCGTCGGATTCCGGCAGCGTGCGCGGCGGCCACGACGACGAGGGGACCTCATGAACCGCGTCCAGCATCCGGTGGAGAACAGCCGCAACGGCGGCCCCGTCAGCCGGAGTTGGTGGATCTACCGGGGCACCGGGCAGCCGCTGCCCGACATCCGCCTCGCCGACGTCCTGCCCCCGCCGCCCGGCTGGCGGGCCTTCGACGGCGGCCCGGTGCTGCCGCCCGTACCGGCCGAGAGCGCCGAGACCGACCGCCGGCTCGGCCGCGCGGGCCGCACCACCTCCCGGCAGGACCCGCACGACATCGACATGATCAACACGGCCCTGCTGCTGCGCAGGCCACTGCTGGTGACCGGTCGGCCCGGCATCGGGAAGTCCACGCTGGCCTATCTGGTCGCCCGCGAACTCGGTCTGGGCCGGGTCCTCCACTGGGGGATCACCTCGCGCAGCACCCTGCGCTCCGGACTGTACGAGTACGACGCCATCGGCCGGGCCCAGGCCTCCCTCGGCCGGGGACCGGCCGCCGTCCCCGACGGCGACGGCACCGCCGAGGCGCCGCCGGAGGGCGGCACCGGGGCACGGATCGGGGACTTCGTGCGGCTGGGCCCGCTGGGCACCGCCCTGCTCCCGTACGAGCTGCCCCGCGTCCTGCTCATCGACGAGCTGGACAAGAGCGACATCGACCTGCCCGGCGACCTCCTCCACGTGCTGGAGAACGGCTCGTACGACATCCCGGAGCTGGTCCGCGCCCGCCATCACGAGAGCGAGGCGCGGGTGTTCACCGACGACCCGGACACCACGGTCACGGTGACGGACGGCCGGGTCCGGTGCCGGGCCTTCCCGTTCGTCGTCATCACCAGCAACGGCGAACGGCAGTTCCCCCCGGCCTTCCTGCGACGCTGTGTCCGGCTGGACGTCTCCCCGCCCCGCGAGGACCAGCTCGCCGCCATGATCGCCGCGCACTTCCGGGACCAGGAGGGCCGGCACGACGACATGATCCGGGCGTTCGTGGAGCGCAGCCGGGAGAACGGCGGTCTGGCGACCGACCAGTTGCTCAACGCCGTGTTCCTGCGCACCGCCGGGGTCCGGGAGGACGACGGGTCCTGGGGCGAGCTGCTGGAGGCCCTCTGGCGCGAGCTGTCGGGGGCGCCCTGATGGGTGAGGACCCGCGTGCCCGTCCGGAGGCCTTCGAAGTGGCGGAGGCCCTCTGGCTGCACGCGTACCAGACGCTGGCGGCGCGGCTGCCGGCGTCGGACCGCCCGCCGCGGCCCGGGCCGACCGACCTGCCGGGGCTGTCCGGGCTGCCCGGGCTGCTCGAACCACCCGGCCGGTCACTGGAGTCCGGCGGCACGACGGGTGGGGCTGCCGACGGGACGGCCGGTGGGACCGGCGGGACCGGCGGGACCGGCGACGGAACGCCGGGCGGGGCCGCCGACGGTGCGGTGCCGGAGCTGTCCGGTGCCGCGGGCGAGGCGGGCGACGACACGGGCGACGTGGGTGACACGGGTGAGGCGGTGCTCCTGCCGTGGCCACCGGCCGGGCGACGCGGGCGAGAACGGGCGACTCGGCAGGTCCCGGCCGAGGCGGTCGAGCCTGCCGGGCCGGTGGAGGCGCTGCCCGATCTGCGGGACGCGGCGGGGATCACCCGGGCGCTGCGCGCGCTGAAACAGCTGGTGCCCTCGGCGTTCGAGGTCGAGCTGGACGAGGAGACCACCGCCGAACGCGCCGCCGAGGACGGTCTGTGGGTGCCCTACACCCGGCCCGCGGACGAGCGCCGCTTCGACCTGGTGCTGGTGGTGGACGACCACGCGACCATGGTGATCTGGGAGCAGACGGTCGCCGAGTTCACCGCCGTGGCGGAGCGGCTGGGCGCCTTCCGTGACGTACGGGTGCGCCGGCTCGGCCTGCGCGAGACCCCGCGGGGGCCGGAGACGGTGCTGCGCGGGCCGTACCCGGAGCACGACGTTCCCGGTGTCCCCGGCGAACTGGTGGACCGCACCGGCCGCCGGATCATCCTCGTCCTCACCGACGGCCTGGGACCGCTGTGGCGGACCGGGGCCGGCCGGCAGGCACTGGAGCCCTGGTCGGCGGCCGGGCCGGTGGCGGTGGTGCATCTGCTGTCCCAGCGGGACTGGCACCGCACCGCGCTGACGCCCCGGCAGGCACGGCTGCGCAGTCCCCGCGCGGGGGCCCGCACCACCGAACTGGCCGTGGACTTCCCGGCCGAGTGGCGCGACCCCTTCGACCCGCCCCCCGCCGGCTGGACCGCGGCGGTCCCGGTCCTGGAGCTGGACGCGCGCTGGCTGAGCCGCTGGGCCGCTCTGGTGGCCGGTGCGGAGTCCGACTGGGTCGAGGCCCCGGTGCTGCTGCTCGGCGCGCCGGACGAGCCCGACGCGTCCGACGAGGACGTCGCCGAGCCGCCGCTCGTCGTCCAGGCGCCCTCGGTGCAGGAGCGCATCCGGCGCTTCCGCAGCCATGCCACCCCCACCGCCTACCGGCTGGCCACCCACCTGGCCGCCGCGATCCTGGAACCCCGCCTGGTCCGGGACGTACAGCGCAGACTGGTGCCCGAGGCGCACCCCGCCCACCTGGCCGAGCTCTTCCTGAGCGGCCTGCTGGAGCAGCCCGCGCACCCCGCGCCGCACGGCGACACCGCCCCCGCGCCGCTGGAGTTCGTCGACGGGGCGCGCGAGGCGCTGCTGGCGGGCGCGATGCGCGCGGACACGGCCCGGGTGGTGAGTTCGGTGTCCGAGCTCTACGGCGACCGGTTCGAGGCGGCCCGCGGGCTGCCCGGCGCGCTGCTCGCCCCGGAGTCCGAGCCGGTTCCGCAGGTGACGGCGGAGAGCCTGCCGTTCCTGCGTGTCGAGCTGGCCGTGCTGCGCGCCCTCTCGGGGCCCTATCTGCTGCGCGCCCGCCGGGTCAGCGCGGCTCTGGAAGGGGCCTCGTCGGGTGCGTCGCTCAATGAGAATTCGCGGCATATCAGCCACGATGTCCGAAATAATTATGCGGTAAATCCAGATTTGGGCGGCATGGACATGACCGACACCACTGCCAGTGAGCACCAGCACGCAGCGGGAGGTTCCGCGAGCGGGACTCCGGTGCGGGAGATTCCTGCTCCGAACGCCGACGCGCAGCCGGGCGCCGGCCTCCTGTCAGCCGCCAGGACGGTCCCGGGGCCGGCCGAGCCGCCGTCGCGCCATACGGTCCCGCAGCGCGCCTCCGTGCCGGTGGTCTGGGGCAACGTGCCACCGAACAACCCCAATTTCACCGGCCGGGAGGAACTCCTCGCGCAGGTGCACGAGCAGTTGCTGACGGGCGACACCTCGGCGGTGCTGCCGCACACCCTGCACGGCATGGGCGGTGTCGGGAAGTCCCAGATCGCGATCGAATACGTCTACCGCCATTCCTCCGAGTACGACGTGATCTGGTGGATCCCGTCCGAACAACCGACGATGATCCTGACCGCGCTCACCGAACTCGCCCACCGGCTGGGCCTGAACGTGGGCACGGAGGCCAACCGGGCGGTCCCGGCGGTCCGCGAGGCCCTGCGCCGGGGCGAGCCCTACGACCGCTGGCTCCTGGTGTTCGACAACGCCGAGAACGTCGAGGCCGTACGCCCCTACTTCCCGACCGGCGGCACCGGAAAGATCCTCATCACCTCCCGGAACCAGGAATGGGACCGGGTGGCCAGGACCCTCTCCGTGGACGTCTTCACGCGGGAGGAGAGCAAGGCGCTGCTGCGCCGCCGGGCCCGTGACCTGAGCGACTCCGACGCCGACCTGCTCGCCGAGGAGCTGGGCGACCTGCCGCTCGCCATCGAGCAGGCCGCGGCCTGGCAGGCCGTCACCGGCATGGCCGTGGACGAGTACCTGGGGCTGATCCGGGAGAAGATCGCCGAGCTGATGCTCGAACTCGTCCCGTCGCCGGACTACCCCATGTCGGTGGCCGCCGCCTGGGACGTCTCGCTGCGCCAGCTCGAACAGCGCAACCCGGCGGCGCTCCAGCTCCTCCAGGTCTGCTCGTTCTTCGCCCCCGAGCCGATCTCCCGCTCCCTCTTCAACAACTCGCGCAGCACCATCGCCCCCGAGCTCGACGAGGCCCTGCGCCACCCGATCAGGCTCGGCCGGGCCATCCGGGAGATCAACGTCTACGCCCTGGCCCGCATCGAGCACCGGCACGACACCATCCAGCTGCACCGTCTGGTCCAGGCGGTCCTGGTCAACCGCATGTCCCCGCAGCAGCAGGCGGAGATGCGGCACGGCGCCCACCTGCTGCTCGCCGACGCCAACCCCAACAGCCCCGGCTCCCGGGAGCTGTGGCCGCGCTACCAGCAGCTGCTGCCGCACATCATCGTGTCCCGGGCCGTGGAGTGCGACTCGCCGTGGGTGCGCGGCCTGATCCGGGACGTGGTGGAGTTCCTGTACATCTGGGGCGACCACGACGGCGCGGTCTCCATGGCGCGCGAGGCGCTGGAGGTGTGGACCGGGAAGTTCGGCGCCGAGGACCAGCAGACGCTGGAGATGGCGAAGTGGCTGGCCTTCCTGCTGCGCATGGTCGGTGAGTACGAGGAAGCCGCCGCCATGATGCAGCGCACCGCCGACACCTACCTGCGGGTCGCGGGCGAGGACGACGAGGGCACCCTGGACGCCCTCATCCAGCTGACCAGTGGACTGCGGCTGAGGGCCGAACTGGCCCAGGCCCTGGAGATCAACCGATCGGTCTACGCACGCTCCCTGCGGGCCTTCGGTGACGACGATCCGGCCACCCTCCGCGCGGCCCACAGCCTGGGCGTCGGTCTGCGGCTGATGGGCCTGTACCAGGAGGCCCGGGAACACGACACGGAGACGGCCCGGCTGCGCGCCCTCACCCTCGGCGAGAACCATCTCGACACGCTGAACACCCTGAGCGGCCTGTCCCTCGACATCCGCGAGGTCGGCGACTACCTGGGAGCCGTGGCCCACCAGGAGGACGTCTACGCCCGCTACATCACCACGTACGGCGAGGACAACCCGGCCAGTGTCAGCTGCGCACGGGTGCTCGCGGTGTGCCGGCGGCGCGCCGGCAACCACGACGGGGCGCTGCAACTCGCCGAACTGGCACTGTCGAAGTTCGAGAGCCGCTACGGTGCCGACCACCCGGACGCCATCGCCTGTGCGGCCAACCTGGTGGTCGACCTCCGGCAGGACGGCCAGCTGACGCGTTCCGTGGAACTGGGCGAGGCGACCGTCGAGCGCTACACGGCCAAGCTCGGCACCGCCCACCCCTACACTCTGTCGGCCCGTACGAACGTGGCCATCACCCTGCGCCATCTGGGCGACCTCGACGCCGCACGGGAACACCTGGACGCGGCGCTGCGCGGCATGCGCGAGTCGCTGGGTGACGAGCACATCCTCACCGTGACAACGGCCCTCGGCATGGCCAACCACCACAGTGCGCTCGGGCGCCACACGGAGGCCCTGGAAGTGGACCGGCAGAGCCTGGGGATCCTGCAGGGGACACTCGGCCCGGACCACCCGACCACCCTGGCCTGCGCCAACAACGTGGCTCTGGACCTGCGCGCGCTGGACCGTGTCGACGAGGCGACGGTGCTCCACACCGACACCCTGACCCGTTTCCGCCGCACGTTGGGCGAGAGCCACCCGGCGACCGTCGCTGCCGCCAGCAGCCAGCGGGCCGAGGCCGACATCGCCCCGGTGCCGTTCTAGGCGGTTCGGGGCCGCTCCGGCCCAAGGACGCCGGTCGGGTTCGCCCGACCGGCTCGACCTTGCGGCTGTGGCGCTACGGCTGTGGCGTCGGCTCGGCGTCCACGGCGGGAGCCTGTCCGGAGTCCGGTGTCTGCTCGGCACCAGGGTCGGTGTCGGCGCGTTGGGCGGGTGGCGTGTCGGCCGGGCGGTGGAGCGGGCCGATCAGCGGCCCGGCGGCGGCCGTGGTGAGCAGCGCCATCACGACCAGCAGCGCATACAGCCGAGGGCCGATCACCCCGGCCTGCAACCCCACGTTGAGCACGATGAGTTCGGTGAGCCCCCGGGTGTTGAGCAGCACACCGATCAGCAGCGAGTCACGCCAGGGCAGCCGGGCGGCACCCCGGGCCGACAGGGCGCCGGCGGCCACCTTGCCCACCACCGCGGCGGCGCATATCACCAGCAGGAGCAGCAGGTCGGAAGCGTGCAGTCCGTTGAGCTGGACGGACATCCCGGAGATCGCGAAGAACACCGGCAGCAGCAGACCGCCGGTCTCCTGGAGCGGGCTCAGCACCTGGCTGTCGGGAGCGCCGTCGGGCTGGCGGGGCATGATGATGCCGGCCAGCAGCGCACCGAAGATCACATGCAGTCCGAGCGCGCTGGTGGCCCAGGCCGAGGCGAGCGCCAGGGCGGCGGCGACGGGGACGTGATTGGTCATCAGGGCGCCGGGCCGGTGCATCCACCACTTCAGCGCCGGCCGCACGACGACGAACATCACCAGCACGTATCCCGCCAGCAGCGCCACCTTGACGGTCCAGGACCGCAGCGAGCCGTCCTCGCCGCCGATCAGGGCGACGGCCAGTACCGGCCAGCTCAACGCGTCGATGACACCGGCGGCCGCCATCGCGATCGTGGCGGGCCGGGTGCCGGCCAGCCCCTGGTCCCTGATGATGCTGGCCAGCACGGGGACGGCCGTGATGGACAGGGCGACCGCCATATAGAGGGTGAATGTCGCGTCGACCGGATGCCCGCCGTTGGCGGAATGGAAACCTCCGGGATACAGCAGAACGATACCGGCGCCGATCAGCATGGGAATCGCGAACCCGCTCAGCGAGACGACGGTCACCGCGCCGCGATTGCGCAGCTGGCCGAGGTCGAGTTCGTAGCCGACCGCGAAGAGGAAGAGCACCAGGGCGACCTGCGCCACCGAAGTCAGAATTGGCTTGATCTGGTCCGGGAAGAGGGTTTCGTACACCCCTCCGGGGGCCAGGCCCAGCAGGCTGGGGCCGAGGGCGATGCCGGCGAATAACTGCCCGATGACGGAGGGTTGTCGAAGTTTCCGGGCCGCCGCTCCCAGGGCCGAGGAAGCTGCGATCACCACCGCGAGAGCTGCGACGACGTGAGTGACAGTGGAGTCGATGCTCACCGGCATCCCCCTTCGGCAAGTGCCGCACCCTGTGGCGTTGTTCACACGCAGTGTAGCCGGTGCCGGGGCAACTGACCTATTCTTGCGGCGTTTGGAATATGCCGTTCGAGAGTGGGGGGTCGGCGGTGACGACGGTCTTATTCGTACACGGCACCGGCGTGCGCGAACCGGGATTCAGCGGAACCGTGGAAGCCGTACGGCAAGGATTACGGCCGTTGCGGCCCGAAGTCCGGATATCTTCCTGCTATTGGGGAGGAAGTGCCGGATCGGTACTGCATTCGAACGGTATTTCCGTGCCGGGGTACGGGACGGGGCGTGAATTACCGCACGTTGGCGCCCCCGGCGCGCCGGAGGAGGAGTTCGACGAGGACGTCGAATTCTGGGGACTTCTTTATCTGGACCCGCTGCTCGAACTGCGCCTGCTCACCGCGGAAACCACGGGGAGAACCGAGCTGGCGCCCGGCGCCCGGCCGCCGGGCGAGGCCCTCGCCGCGGCGGCCGCGGCGCTCACCGCGGACGACCGGCTGCGCGGGCTGCTGGACGCGGCGGGCCTCACGGAGGACTTCGCCGCCGCCGTGGCCGCCGTACTGACCTCCGACGACTGCCGCCGCTTCCTGCGCGCCCCGGCCGAGGGCGCCGGCCCGGCCGAACTGGCCCGCGCCTTCGTGGCCGAGGCGGTGCGCCGCCGGACCGGACGGCAGGGACCGGCGGCTGCCCTCGACGGCACCGCCCGCGACGAGGCGGTCGCCCGGATCGCCGCCCTGCTCCCGGGCCCCGCCGCCACCGGGGACGGCCCCGGCACGCACCGCGGCCCGGTGACCCGGCGGATCAAGCGGCTGACGGGACGGCTGGCCCTCGGCCTGGCCTCCGCCCAGGCGGTCAAACGGCGTTCCGCACTCACCGACGCCGCCCACCCGGCCGCCGGGGACGTGCTGCTCTACCTGGCCCGCGGCGGCCCGATCCGCGAGTTCGTCGCGGCGGCCGTCGCGGAGGCGGAGCCGCCGGTGGTCCTGCTCGCCCACAGCCTGGGCGGCATAGCCGCGCTGGACCTGCTGGTGCTGCGGCCGCTGCCGCAGGTCGAGTTGCTGGTGACCGTCGGCTCGCAGGCACCGTTCCTCTACGAACTGGGGGCCCTGCCCAGCCTGGAGCCCGGCAGCCCACTGCCCGCCCATGTGCCGCGCTGGCTGAACGTCTACGACCGGCGGGACCTGCTCAGCTACCTCGGCGCCGGCGTCTTCCCCGGCCGGGTCGCGGACATCGCCCTCGACAGCCGCCAGCCCTTCCCGCTCTCCCACAGCGCCTACTGGAGCAACCCCGAGCTGTACCGCGTCCTGGCCGAGGAGCTGCCGTGACCGCCGCACGTCCGGACCGGACCCACGCCGTCGTCGTCGGCGTGGAGCGCTATGCCGCCGGCCCGTCCTGGGACCTGCCGGGCCCGGCCGCCGACGCCCGCCGCTTCACCGCCTGGCTGCGTGGCCGCGGCGTGCCCGCGTCCCACATCTCCCTGCTGCTGGGCGCCCTGCCCGGGACGGGCGGACCCGAGACGGACGTGACCGCCGGTCCCGCCGGGCGGGAAGCCGTGCAGGAGGTGCTGACGCGCCGGCTGCCCGCGCTGGAGGGCGACCTGCTGTTCGTCGTCTGGGGAGGCCACGGGGTCACCGACCCGCGGGGGCACCGCAGGCTCTTCTACGCCGATGCCACGGCCGACGACAAACGCAACCTCGACCTGGACGCCTGGCTGACCACCCTCACCACCGAGGCGCTGCCCGGATTCCGGCGTCAGATCTGGCTGGTGGACTCCTGCCAGACCTTCGTCGAGGACCTGGGCTTCGCGCGTTCACTGCCCGGCGAACTCCCGTCCCGCGGCGACCGGTTGCCGGGCCGGGAACAGTACGTGCTGCTGGCCTCGGGACCGGGACAGCGGGCGGCCAACGACCCGGTGCTGCGGACCGGGGCGTTCTCCCGGGCCGTGCTGACCGCGCTGGAGGCCTCGGACGACGAGAACTGGCCACCGGACATGGGCGCAGTGGCGAACACCGTGATCGGAGGGTTCACAGAGGGAGGACAACGGCCCACCTCGCTCTGGTACCGGTCCGGGGCCGGCGACGTACGCCACTACGACTTCCCCGCCACCCGGCGCCGGGAGGAACCGGTGCCGGACGCGGCCCTGGCCGAACTCGTCGTCCTGCTGGCCGGATGGCCCGCCCTGGCCGACCGCGACCAGCGTCAACTCGTCATCGGCATGCTGCCCGTCGACCTGGCCGGTGCCATTCCCCGGCTGGGCGCGGCCCGGGCGGACATCATCAGCATCGTGCGCACCTGCCGTCTGCACCCGGGCGGCCTGGCCGCGCTCGTCGAGGCGCTCGGCGTGCTCGACCCGGGCTCGCTGGCGCAGGGCGAGCTGACGGATTGGGCGGCCCGCCGGCTGCCGCCCGCGTCAGCAGGGTGACCGGCCTGATCACGGCCTTCCCGGCACCTGGTCGATGCGTCATCATGAAGCCAACGGGAGGACGTTCTCAGGGGGATGGCACATGAACACGTCCGCGGACTCCGTGCGATCCGAACTGCCCGATCTCAGCGACACCGCGCTCGTAGACCTCCGGTCGCAGACGCCGGACGTCTACGCGCGTGCACTGGACCGGTTGCTGCGTCAGGTGGAACGGCCACGGGTCAACTTCGGTGGTGGTGGTGACGGAGGGCCAGGCTCGGCCACGCGGGCCGACTGACGATCCCCGTGGAAGGAGCTGTGTGCAACCGGACGGACGCTCCGCACTCGCCCATGTCGATCATCATGACATTCCCGCGGCGTGTTTCGACGAACTGGCGGCAGGCCGGGGTGGTCCCCAGACGGTCCGTTTCCTGTGGACCACCGAGTACAGCAGGCGGCTCCTGCTGCTGCGGGCGCTGCTGGACACCGTCGCCGCGACCTCCGGCGCGCTGGGCCCGCTGCCGACCGTGGACACCGTGTGGGACACCCTGACGGCGGCTCAGCAGCGCGCCCCGGCGGACTTCGGGGAGTTGCTGCTGCACCCGCAGCTCGGCACCTGGCTGGGGCACTGCCTGCGCCGGCTCAGGCACACGGCCTGGGGCGACGGGCCGCTCTGGTGCGACCTCGGCCATCTGCACGCGGTGTCCGCGGTCGCCGCTCTGCGCGCGGGACTGCCGCTGCGCACCACCGTGCCGCTGCGGGACGGCACCGCGATGTTCCCCACCCTCGGGCTGGCCCGCCTGCCGGACCGCCCGCGGTGGGGGACGGCGGAGGTGGTGGTGGAGGCGGGGCGGCTGCTGGTCGACCCGTACGGCGCCGGCGTGGGCCCGCCCGAGCCGCCCAGGGCCCCCGATGGCGACGCCCCCGGCTGGCAGGGCCTGCGCAGCCTGCGGGCCGACGCGGCCGGGCGGCCGGTGACCGTCTGGCTGGACGACATCGACCCCTACCGGGACCTGAGCGAACCGCTGCCCCCGCAGCGCCTCGGCAAGGACGAACTGGCCCGCTGGCGGGAGCGGTTCGGCCTGGCCCTGGACCTGCTCGCGGGCACCGACCCGGCCATGGCCGCCGCCATGGCCGAGGGGCTGCGCACCATTTCGGAGGTGCGGGGGGCACCGGCCTGGATGGTCCTGAGCGCCTCCTCGGGCGACGCCTTCGGCGGCCTGCTCGCCTCGCTGCCCCCGGACCCGGTCAGCTTCGCGGTCACCCTCGTCCACGAGTTCCAGCACACCAAACTGGGCGCGCTGCTCCACCTGCTGACGCTGGAGCGGGACGGCGGGGCCGAACGGCACTACGCCCCCTGGCGCAACGACCCGCGCCCGCTGAGCGGCCTGCTGCAGGGCGCCTACGCCTTCCTGGGCATCACCGACTTCTGGTGCAGGTACCTGGACCACGCACCGCCGGCCGGGCGCCCGCTGGCGGAGTTCGAGTTCGCCTTGCGCCGACGGCAGACCCAGGAGGCGGTCCGCACCCTGCGCGCGGACCCCGGCCTGACCGCGCACGGCCGCCGCTTCCTGCGCGGTATGGCCGCGCGGCTGCCCGCCTGGTGGTCGGACCCCCGGATCCGGCCGGACATCGCCGCGCTGGCCGAGCTGGCGGCCACCGACCACCGCACCGGCTGGCGACTCCGGCACCTGACCCCCGCCCCGGACGACGTCCGCGCCCTGGCCAGGGCCTTCACGGCCGGTGCCGCGGCCGACGGGCCCGTCGCCGAGTCCACCGTCGTACCCGACCCCGTCGCGCCCTGGTCCCAGGCCCGTACCGGGCTGATCCGGCAGCGCCTCGCCGTGCCGGACGCCGGCGACTGGCCCGCGCCGTCCGCCGCCGACCGCGCCCTGGTCGCCGGGGACCCCGCGGCCCCCGACGCCTACGCCCGACTGCTGGCGGGCGACCCCGAGGACGCCGACGCCTGGACCGGCCTGCTCCTCGCCCTCGCCGCCCGCCCGCTGCTGCACCGCCCCGAACTGCCCCGGGCGGTGCACCGCGAGCTCCGCATGACCGGCACGACCGCCGACCCGCGCGACGTCGCGCGCTGGCTGGCCGCGGGCACCGCCGCCTGAGCGGCGGCCCGTCGTCGAGAAGGCGTGCCGGTCACACCCGGACGCGTCCTGGTCAGGCGCACGAGCCGGTGAACACGTCCACCGCGTCGTCGCTGCTGCTCGCCACCACCAGGTCCGTCGTGCCGTCGGAGGTCACGTCGGCGGCGGCCGCCTCGTAGGCACCGTCCGCCGACAGCTCGGTCAGCTCGCTCGGCGAGCCTTCGGAGCTGCCCGTGTAGACGTCGACCGAGTTGCCGTTGAGGGACGAGACCAGGACGTCGGAGATGTCGTCGCCGTTGACGTCGGCCGCGTTGACGGCGACCGGCAGGGCGGAGGTGGTGAGGTCGACGGGGTCCTGGAAGGTGCCGTCGCCGTTCCCGGCGTAGATCTCCAGGGTGTCGGAGCCGTTGCTGACCGCGGCCAGGTCGGTGGTGCCGTCCCCGTCGAAGTCGCCCTGGGCGAGGGAGTACAGCCGTGCCACGCTGCCGTACGCGATGACGTCGCCGAAGGTCCCTTCGCCCTTGCCGAGCGCCACGCTCACCCCGCCGGCCGTCGCGACGCTCGCGGTGGCGATGTCCAGGACGCCGTCGCCGTCGAAGTCGGTCAGGACCAGCCCGTGCGGCCGGGTCACGGTCACCGTCTGCGAGGAGACGGTGAACGCACCTTCACCGTCGCCCAGCAGCAGGCTGACCCGCCCGGCCGACTCCTCGGCCACCGCGACGTCCAGGTCGCCGTCCCCGTCGACGTCCCCGGCGACCAGCGCGCGGGCGCCCGAGCCGACCGTGTACGCGGTGGCCGTCCCGAAGGCGCCGTCCCCGGTGCCGAGCAGGACGCTCACCGTGCCGCCGTCGAAGTCGGCGGTGGCGAGGTCCGGGTTGCCGTCGGCATTGAAGTCGGCGATGACGGTCTGGTACGGCGCGTCGCCCACGGAGTAGTCCGTGGCCGTGCCGAAGGTGCCGTCGCCGTTGCCGAGCAGGACCGAGACCGAGTCGGCGGAGTTGTCCGCGGCGACCACGTCGGCGTTCCCGTCGCCGTCGAGGTCACCGGTCACCACGTGCCGCGGGTTGTCCCCGGTGCTCGCCGAGGTGTCGGACCGGGTGAAGGAGCAGGTGGTTGCGGTCACCGTGGCCGGCTGGCTCGCCGAGGCCACGGCGGTGACGCCCGCGGCGACCGTCAGGGCACCGGCGGCTCCGAAGGCCACGACGCGCGCGGCCCGGCGGTTCCTGTGCTTGCTCATGACCGGACGGATGTCCTTCCGTGAGAGGCCGAGAAGTTGTCTGCCATGGGCACGGGAACCTACGGGCACCGCCTGTGATTCACGTGTCACGGGACCGTGGTTTCGCAGGGTGCCGTGGTCCCGGCCCGGCCCCGGTCCGTGTGGCCCGGCCAACTTTCCTGCCCCGCACCAGGCTTGGACCCGCCATGTGCGGGGCAGAGCCCTCCTACCGGACAGCAGGCACCGGTCAGGGCTCGGCAAGAGGAGGGCGTCATGGACGGTCGGATCCGCGTACGCGTTGTTCGTCGGCCCGCTCCCCGCGGGCAGGAGATCGACCGCAGGACGCCTTCCGGGCGCATCCTGCCGTACTAGTACGGGTGCGCGGCCGGGTGGTGGTAAGCACCGGCCGCACCCGCGCCCCGGACCCGTGGCCGCGCGGGCCGGTTTGGACCGTCGGCCACGGGGCACGTGTGTGAGCCGGCGGCAGGGAGGCGGGCACCGTGACCATCCGGGAGCCGGTACGGCGTGAGGCGACGTCGTGATGACCGGCGCACCCGGCCCCTTCGCCCACCCCGCCCTGTTCTACCGCGACGAGGGCGAGTACCTGGCCGGGACGGTGCCCTTCGTCCGGGCCGCGCTGGCCGCCGGTGACCCGGTGGCCGTCGCCGTGCCCGGCGAGAACCTCCGCCTCGTCCGGGACGCGCTGGGCGCCGACGCAGGGCCGGTGCGCTTCCTCGACATGCGGGAGGCCGGCCGCAACCCCGGCCGGATCATCCCCGGCGTACTGCACGCCTTCGCCGACGCGCAGCGCCCCGGCCGCCGCGTCCGGATCATCGGCGAACCCGTCTGGCCCGGCCGCACCCCCGCCGAGTACCCGGCCTGCGTCCAGCACGAGGCCCTGATCAACACGGCCTTCCGGGGCCGGACGGCGACCATCCTGTGCCCGTACGACACCCGGCGCCTCGCCCCGCAGGCCGTCGCCGACGCCCACGCCACCCACCCCACCCTGCGGCAGCCCGGCGGCGGACCGGACCGGGACAGCCACGCCTACGCCCCCGCCGACGTCCTCGCCCGCTACAACGAACCCCTGCCGCCCCCGCCCGACGCCGTCCCGCCGGTCCGCTTCGAGGCGGGCTCCCTCTCCGCGGCCCGGCACCTCGCCGCCGCCGAGGCCGCCGGACTCGGCCTGACCGAGGTCCGGCTGGCGGACCTGACGCTGGCCGTCGCCGAGCTGACCACCAACAGCGCGGTGCACGGCGGGGGTTCGGGCACGCTCGCGGTGTGGGCCGAGGGTGGCAGCGTGGTGTGCGAGGTCCGCGACAAGGGCCACCTCACCGACCCCCTGGCCGGCCGCCGCCCGGCCTCCCGCGACCGCTCCGGCGGCCGCGGCCTCCTCCTGGTCAACGTCGTCGCCGACCTGGTCCGCGTGCACACCGGGGCGGAGGGGACGACGGTACGGTGCTGGTTCACCCGCTGAGCGGCGGGCCCCGGCCCGGCGAGAGCGCACCCGCCACCCCCAACTCTCCACGGATTCAGGCCGGTTGACCTGCACATTCGTTTCGCGGCCCGGCTCCGTGGGCAGTTGTCGGGCAACGTGGCCCCGGCCATGGCCGCGGGAGGGGGACACGGCGTGCCTGATCTGGTGCGGACGACGGGTGGGCGGCGGCTGCGGGTGGAGGTGTCGGGCGATCCCCGGGGACGACCGGTGTTCCTGCTGCACGGCATGCCGGGCAGCCGGGTGGGGCCGCGGCCTCGGCCTATGTTCCTGTACCAGCACGGCGCCCGGCTCATCAGCTTCGACCGGCCGGGGTACGGGGGCTCGGACCGCCGTCCGGGGCGGCGGGTCGTGGACGTCGTCGAGGACGTGGCGGCCGTGGCGGACGCCCTCGGGCTGGGCCGGTTCGCGGTGGCCGGCCGCTCCGGCGGCGGACCGCACGCCCTCGCCTGCGCGGCGCTGCTGCCGGGCCGGGTGACCCGGGCGGCCGCGCTGGTGGGGCTCGCGCCGCGGGACGCCGAGGGGCTCGACTGGTTCGCCGGGATGGCACCGTTCAACGTCCTGGAGTTCCACACCGCCTTCACCGACCCGGAGCGGTACGCGGCCCGGATCATCCCCCGCTCGGCCGTCATCCGCAGCAACCCGGCGCAGATGCTGGAGGACCTGCGCGCGGATCTGACCGAGGAGGACCGGCTGATCGTCTCCGACACCAGCATCCGGTCCATGCTGCTGCGCACCTACCACGAGGCGCTGCGCACCTCGCCGTACGGCTGGATCGACGACGCGTTCGCGCTGACCAGCCCGTGGGGCTTCGACCCGGCGCACATCGGGGTGCCGGTGCTGCTGTGGGCCGGCGCCAAGGACGTGTTCTCGCCCGCCTCCCACTTCTCCTGGCTGGCCGCGCGCATTCCGCGCGCCAAGGCCGTCCTGGAGCCGAAGGCGGCCCACTTCGCGTCGCTGCGCGCCCTGCCCGACGTACTGGACTGGCTGCTGGCGGGGACACCGAGGGGCTGAACGGCGCGAGACCTGCCGCGTGCCGTCCGCCGCGTGCGGTCACACGGCGAGCGGCTCCAGGTCCCGGTACACCCGGCGTTCCTCCAGCGCGAAGCGGGTGATGCCGTTGTTCTCGCCCAGTTGCTGCCGCAGCCCCTTCAGCCTCCTGACCGCTTCGTCGCGCAGCGCGCGGGCCTCGTCCAGGCGGCCGAGGGCGGTCAGGGTGAGGGCGCCGTTGCTGACGACGGCGAGGGCTTCGGGATGCTGGGCGCCGAGGTCGGCGCGCAGCGCGTCGGCGCTGCGCTGCTCCCGCTCCCAGGCCTCCTCCGGGCGGCCGGTCTCGGCGAGCACGATCGCGTAGTTGGCGGAGCAGAACTGGGTGTGCGGATGGTGGGCGCCGAGTACGTCGGTCATGCGGTCAAGCACCTTCAGGAACACCTCCTCGGCCTGGTCCTGGTCACCGCAGCCCCAGTGGAAGACACCGAGGTTGTTCATCGCGGCCTGGGTGTAGGGGTGGGCCTCGCCCGGCTTCTTCACGTACTCGGCGAGCACCTTCTGGGCGACGTCGCGGGCGGCTTCCCGGTCCTCGGCCGCGAACAGGTCCGCGGCGTGGTTCAGCTCGCAGGCGAGGAAGTCCGGGGTGGAGGCCGTGTACTGCGCCCGGTACTGGTCCAGGGTCGCGGAGGTCAGCCGCCGGGCGTCCTCCAGCTGGCCCGCCCTGCGCAGCGACACCGCGAGCGACTTCGCGCACCGCAGGGTGCCCGGGAAGTCCTTGCCGAGCACGCGCTTGTGCTGGTCGTACGCCCGGGACAGCACGGTCACGGACTCGGTGTACCGGCCGACCTCGCGCAGGTCGCGGCCGAGGTTCTCCGCGGACGACAGGGTGTAGATGTGATCGGCGCCGTGGACCTGGGTGCGGCGGGCGAGGGTGAGTTCGTCGATCTGCCGGGCATCGCCGTATCTGCCGACCATGCGCAGCGCCAGGGCGAGGTTGTTGGCCGCGTTCAGGGTGCGCGGGTGGGCCTCGTTGAAGATGTCGCTGAAGCCGTTGTGCGCCTCCCGCGCCAGCTCCACCGCCTTGGTGTACTCGCCCAGCGCCGCAAGGTCGCTGGAGAGGCTGGAGGTGGTGATGAACGTGTGCGGGTGCCGGCCGCCGAGCAGCCGGCGCTGCCGCCCGAGCACGTCGTCGTCCATCTCCCGCGCCTCGACGTACAGTCCCTGGGAACGCAGCACGTTGGCGAGCTGGCAGCGCACGTACAGGTACTGCTCGTCGTCCTCGCCGAGGGGTTCCTCCCAGTGGGCCAGGAGTTCCTCGGCGAGCCGCTGCGCCCGCGGGAACTCGCCGCGTTTCCACAGGTAGCGGACGCGATCGATGAGCAGCCGGCGCGGTTCCGCCTCGGTGCAGTTGCGGATGTCGGAGGCGGGCAGATGCGGCCAGACGATGTCGAACTGCGGCCAGTTCTCCCGGTTGTCGGTGGGCTCGTCGCCCTTGGGACGGGCCTCCCTGAGGATCTCGTGCACGATGTGCCGGGCCTGCCGCTGCTCCTCCTCCGGCATCCGGGAGCGGATCACCGCCTGAACGAGGCGGTGCACCTGGATCGAGCCGGAGATCTGGTCGACCTTGGCGAGTGCGAGCTGTCCGATCTCCCGCACCAGCTTGCCGATCAGCAGGCTCTCTTTCAGGCTCTTGTCGAAGCGGTGGAGTGCCTTGAGCATCTCGTCGTTCTCGTAGAGCAGTTTGGCGGAGATCGGCTCGGGGGCGAGGAACGCGCAGAGCTGGAGCAGCCGTACCGAGGCGGGCGAACGTTCCTTCAGCCGCTCGATGGAGATGTTCCAGGTGGCCGCCACCGTCTCGGGGTAGTCGGCCGGCTGGTTGAGGCCCATCACCGCGGTGGTCTCCTCGGTGAGGCGGCGCAGGTACTCGGCCGTCGGCATGGCGGTCGCGGCCAGCCAGGCGCCGGCCTGCTCCACCGCGAGCGGCAGATCGCCCACGGCCTCCGCGACCTGGTCGGCCTCCGCCGGGGTCAGGCCAGGGGCGCGCCGGGACAGGTGCTCGACGCTCTCCTGCCGCTGGAAGACGTCGACCGGCAGTGTCTCCCCCTTGTCCGACCACGCCTGGTTCCGCGAGGTGACGAGGATGTGCCCGCCGCCGGTGGCGGGCATGTAGTCGGCGAGGTCCTCCGGATCGTCGGCGTTGTCGAAGACCAGGATCCACCGCTTGGTGGGGTTGCCCCTGGAGAGCATGCGGACGGTTTCCTTGCTGGCCAGCGCCATGTCCTCGCCGCCGGGCGCGCCGATGCGGGACCCGAGTTCGGCGAGTGAGGCCACCACGTTGTCGACGTGCTCGGCCGACACCCACCACACCAGGTCGTAGTCGGCGCTGAAGCGGTGCACGTACTCCAGGGCGATCTGCGTCTTGCCGACCCCGCCCATCCCGAACAGCGCCTGGTGCTGCGGCAGCACGGCGGTCATGCCGCTGCGCAGCTGCTCCCGCACCTTTTCGAGGATGTAACCCCGGCCGGTGAAGGTGCTGTTGCGCTGCGGCACGTTCCAGTGGTCCGGTACGTGGCCGGGGAACCGGGGCGCCGCCGGTCCGCCCTTCGGCGGTTGCCCGGGCAGTTCGAGCGCGCCGAGCAGCACCCCTTCGCAGCCCGCCTCGTCGAGTCCGTGCAGGTCGACGAGGCCGGCCGGATCCAGGTACGACTCCGGCAGCCCGACCTCCTCGACCTGCACCGGCACCAGGCTCCCCGGCTGCCCGTCGACGACGGCCGCCGGGCCGAGGACGCTCTCGACGGGCCGGGAGTCGCGCAGCGCCCTGGACAGCACCACCAGGGTGCGGGCGCCCGGGGCGGTTCGGCCGGGCGGGCCGGCGGCCAGGTCGTGCAGCGTGACGGTGCAGCCCGCCCGCTTCAGCAGCGACTCGATCCAGTCGGCCCACATCCGGTTCTCCGCCGCGTACACGATCGCCACCCGCGCCCCGTTGGCCTGCGGCCGGCGCCGGAGGAACGCGTCCCGGCTGCGCAGTCGCACCGGTTCCGGGATCTGCGGCAGCGCGGTGACCTCGTTGTCGGTCACGGCCGCGGTGAGCCGTTCGAAGGCGGCCAGCAGTGACTTGGGGTCGCCCTTCTTGTCGCCGACGACGGCGAGGGTCTCCTCGTACGCGTAGTACGGCTTGTACGGTATTTCGACGCTGCCCCAGTAGGCGGTGACCTCGTCGGCGCTCAGCCGCTGCCCGGCCGGTCCCTTCGGCAGCCCGGCGAACTTCAGCCGGGCCACCGCGCGGCCCGCCTCGACCTTGTCCTTCTCACCGTCGTCGACGCGCATCGGCACGGGCAGCACCCGGATCCGCCGCTTGCGGTGCTCGTCGGCGACGCTGTGCGCGACCTCGGCGGCGCCGTCGATGGACTGGTCGCTGAGGGTGAAGCAGTCCACGAGGAGGTCGGGCATCTGGAGGGTGCAGATGTCCGCGGTGTCCGACAGGCCGGTGCGCGAGTCGATCAGGACGTAGTCGTACGACCGTTTCATGCTGTCGCGCAGCGCCTCCAGGAACATGCCGCCGTTGAGACGGTCGTAGAAGTTGTCCCACTCCAGGGAGGAGGCCGTGCCCGAGTAGGCGCGGAACTGGCGGCCCGCGGAGAGGAAGTCGAGCGAGCCGCCGTCCTCGAAGCTGAGTCCCTGCCGTTCGGGGGAGAGCGAGACGGCGTGCTGCTCCACGTCCGCGAACTCCAGGTGCCAGAGTCCCGTGCGGCTGATTCCGTCGGTCGCCGCCCAGGCGTAGTCCTGGAGGATGTTGAGGACGCCGCCGGTGGCGGTGAGCACGTTGGGGTCCAGGAACGGATGGAAGAAACGATCCAGCCCCGGGGCCTCCAGATCCCAGTCCACGGCGAGGACCCGTTTGCCGTTGGCGGCGAGGATCCACGCCGTGTTGGCCAGCGCCATCGTCCGTCCGGTGCCGCCCTTGTACGAGTAGAAGGTGATGATGCGTCCGTCGCTTGCGGCCGTCATGCCTCTCCTCCGGGATCGTCTCCCGCGTCCGGGCCGGACGGCGGGTAGGGGTCCGCCAGACGGGGTCTGGGGAAGTGCGGGCCCGGCGGCAGTCGGACCTCCGCGTTCTTCAGGAACTGCCGGGTCGTGTAGGCCACGACCTCGGGCAGCACCTTGGTGAAGGACTTGAGTGTGGGGACGCCGTTGACGGCGATCCGGGTGTCGCCGCGCCGGACCCGCTCCAGGATGCTCGGCATCACCCGCTCCAGCTCCTCGGCCAGCCGGCGCCCCTCCGGCCCGTGGTTCTGCAGGTCCGCCCGGCAGCGCGGCACGATCGCGCTCACCCACGGGCGGGCGTACGCGTCGAACGTCTTCAGTCTGCTCCGGCGCTCCTCGTCGCTCAGCGCCCACGGGTCCACGAGCAGGATGCCGGGCTGCCGCTCGCCGGATCCGTGCGGTTCCTCGACGGGGTTCTCGTCGTCGAAGGCGTGGACGGTCACCCGGTAGTCCAGCGAGCGGATCAGTTCCTCGGCGTGCGTGGACAGCGCACGGGCCGACTCGGTGTGGTACGGGTTCCAGTCCAGCGCGTCGTCGCCGTACGGCCGGGCGTCGCGGTGCTCCGGGACGGAGTCCTCGGTGGGGGCGGCCACGGTGAGCCGGATGTGCCGGGGGCCGGCGCCGCGCGGTTTGAAGGCGCTCGGGGTGGTCTGGTAGTCCCGGGGGCGTCCGGGCGGCAGCCGGGCCTCGCGGGCCGCCTGCACGATGCGCTCGGCGAGGCCGAACACGGTCTCGTCGTACTCGTCGCGCAGCCGGCTGAGCTTGATCAGCCCGTAGATCCCGTTGTTGAGGTACCGTCCGCCCGACGAAGCGTCCTCGATGTGCATGTGGCGTACGGAGTCCGGGAGTTCGCGCATGTCGACGCGTGTCCACAGGGCGGGCACGATGGCCGAGGCGGTGGCCGTCCCGGTGGTCCTCGCGTTCAGCATCCGCTCGTGGAACGCGTACCACTCGCGGCCGCACATCTCGCTGGAGAAGTAGCGCGGCGAGAAAAGCGGTACGAACACCCGGCAGACGGCGAGGTTCTCGCTCAGCTTCTCGGGCCAGCCCTCCCCGGAGCGCATCTCCCGGTCCATGAAGCCGGCCGGGGACCCCGCGGGCAGGTCGGTGAGCGCCATGATGTGGCTGCACAGGTCGTTGAACAGGACGCGTACCCAGTGGTCCGGGTCGCCGCTGTCCGGGCTCCATGGCGGGGTGTGGGCGTACGACAGGAAGAAATAGGGCCGGTTGTCCGGAACCCGATCCTGCACCCGTTCCCCCATGTCCGCACGTCCCCCTGCCCGTCGGCAAGCCGCTGGACCGCCCCCGTCGCCGGTGCGTGCCTCCGCCGGACTCAACAATGTGCCCGACGGACGCCGTTTCCGGTTCACTGTTTTCAGGCCAAAGCCCGTCGATATCGAGACATCTGACCCTTGGCGTGGTCCACCACGTCCCGAATACCGCAGAGCACGACCGCCCGCGACGCCCACTCGGCCTCGGCGAGCATGCGGCCCGGCAGCCGGGAGCCGATCTCCCCGAAGTCACTGTCGTTCAGGGCGAGATCCCGGTACTCGACCCAGTTCCCCTGGTCGCCCACCACGCACCGGTACGTACGCCGGGACGGCCTGGGACGCGTGAGGTACTCGGCGTAGTGGAACGCGCTGCACACCTCGAACCCGACCCGCAGCAGCAGGATCTGGGCGTCGGCGGCGTACAGCCTCGCCATCGGGGAGAGCCGGCCCAGGTGGCTGCGCAGCGGGTGCCGGTGCAGCAACTTCCGTGCCCTGGGCCCGAGCCCGGCGAAGGAGGTCTGCGGATGCGCGCTGCGCACCGCGCCGCGCGTCGACCGCACGCACTCGGCCAGCGCCCCCATCGTCGGGCACCCGGTGGCGTCCGGTTCGAACGGCGGCATCGCCCGGCGGTACGCGGCCGCCTCGGCTTCGCTCAGGCCCGCGACCGCCTCCCGATGGGCCCGGGAGGTGTCGGAGTTCTCGGGTGTGAACGCGGGCACGATCAGGGTGCCCCCGGGTCCGAGCGCGGCCAGCAGTTCGTCCCGGACCAGTTCCGGGGCGACCCCGGTGCCGCTCAGCGAGGCGTGCACCATCAGTACCCCGCCCCGCCGGACGCCCAACGAGCGGAGTAAGCCGCCCAGTTCCGCCGACTGCGCCACCTCGGTCATGATCCCTCGCACATACTCGTCCACTGCGACCACATGCGGGCCACCAACACGGCCCCGGTCGCCGTCAGTTCGGACTCCGGCAGCAGGGTGAGGGCGGTGAGCGCGCGGGCCGCCTCCTCGTACGCCCTCCGCCCGAGCTCTTCGTCCGCCCGGTCCAGCAGGGCGCCGGCCGGGCCGCCAGGCCGGTGCAGGTCGGCTGTCTCGCGCAGGGCGGTCAGGCGGGCCCGGCGGCCGATGCGCGGGAGTTCCCGGGCGAACTCCTCGGGGGACACGTCGACCGCCACGCCCAGCGCCCCGAACCCGTGGGAGCCGAGCGCCAGACCGCTGCCCGCCGCCAGCGGGGTGAGGACGGTGGGGCGGAACGCGTCCGGGTCGGAGTGCCGGTCCGGCGCGTCCTTGGCCAGCAACTCGTAGGCCCGGGCCATCCGTTCGGCGAACTCACCGCGCTCCAGCGGCGGGGCGACGGGGAAGGGATAGCAGTCGCGGTAGGGGTCGGCGTCGTCGACCAGCGGGCCGTCCTGGATCGGCAGCCGGTCGACGGGGCGCCAGCGGGCGGAGACCGGGACCCCGTCGAGGCGCACCCAGCTTTCGCCGGACCCGCGGTTCTCGCGTACCCGGAAGGCGTCCGGTGCCACGGTGACCTCGACGCGGCCGGGGGCGTCCAGGTGGTAGGTGCCCCAGGTGGGCAGGTGCAGCCGGGTGCCGGGCTGGTCCCAGGACAGCGTGGCGGGTGACCCTGCCCGCAGGGCTGCCGCGGCGGTCAGCGACATGAACCGGGCCGTGTCGGCGGGGCCGCGCAGGGAGCGCTGGAGGCTCGTGCGCACATAGGGGTGCGCGAGTGCCGCGTCGAGATGCGGGGCGGTCTCGGCGTCGGCGTCCAGGGCCAGTAGCAGCCGCCAGGCCTCCGTCCAGTCCGGCTCGGCCGCCAGGTGCTCCCGAGCCCGGCGCAGCAGCAGTCGGTCCAGCTCCAGCTGGGCCCAGGAGAGATGGGCCGAGCCCAGCACCGCGGGGGAGAACGTGTGGTCGGTCACCCGGTCGGCGATGCCCTCGACCAGCGAGCGAAGGTCGTCGCAGAACACGCTGGGGTTGTCGAAGCCGTTCCCCGAGCGGTACCGGTGCCCGTACAGGCCGCCGCCGCAGGACCGCACCACCGGGCAGCGCCGGCAGGTGTCGCTGACCCCGTCGACACCCGTCTGCCGGGCCCGGACACCAGGGTGCGCGGCGAACTCCGCGAAACCGTGCCGGAAGACGTCGTACCCCGTCTCCGGGGCGCCCGCGTAGGCGGTCTTGAGCCAGTCGGCCTGCTCGAAGGTGCCGTCCGTCTCGATCACGGCGAGGTCGCTGGGCGCCAGCCCCAGCGCCTCGGTCAGGGGCGGCCCGCCGCGCAGCGTGCTGAGCACCGAGTCGAAGGTCCGCACCGGCATCGGGCGGCCCTGCTGCTCCCAGCGGTCGAAGACCGCGAGCAGCCAGTCGGCGTACGGGGCGGTGGTCCCGGCCGGGTTGGGCGGCGGGGAGTCCCAGGTGGAGTGCGGAAGCAGGTAGTCGATCCGCGGCGGGGCCAGCTCGGTGAGGGCGTCGTGCACGGCGACGGGGTCGTTCGCCACGTCCACCGTGCACAGCACTCCGCTGAACAGGTGGCGGTACTCGGGTTCCTGGAGCAGCCGGATGCCGCGGACCACCCGGTCGTGGCTGCTGCGGCCCCTGCGGTCGAGCCGGTGCCGGTCGTTGGCCGCGCGGTCGCCGTCGAGCGACACGCTGACCCGGACCCCGAACTCCCGGCAGACGTCCAGGTGCCGCCGGTTCAGGGTGACCGCGTTGGTGTGCATGCGCAGGTCGAGCGCGGTCAGCGGGGAGAGAGAGCGGGTGAGTTCCGCGCAGATGTCCCGCAGCCGGGCCGGGCCGACCAGCAGTGGTTCGCCGCCGTGCAGGATCACCGAGACGGACTCAAGGGCGCGGGAATCGACGTACTCGGCCAGCCGGACGGCGACGGAACGCACGGTCTCCGGGCGGATGAAGGTCGGGCGCGACTGCCAGCTCTGGTCGGCGTGCTGGTACACGTAACAGTGGTCGCAGAGCAGATCACACCTACTGTGGATCTTGAGGACCAGCTGTCTCAGGGGTGGGTCGTCGGGCGACTGGCTCGTCACTGAAGGAAGTGTGGCACGCTTCCCACTCCCAGGGTGTCCCAAACCGTATTACTGCGAGAAACATTGACGCATCATCGGCGCATTGACGTGGGTACGAGCGGCGCGTGCGACCGCCGGCGCACCCACGTCCGGGTGCTGTTTCTCGCGTCGTCGCCTCTGCTCAGGCCGCCGAGTTGAACGTGACCGACCGCTTCGAATGGTGGTCGGGGACGTCGATCACGCGACCCGCGTCGCGCGACGCGGAGGCCTCGTACGGGTCGATGTCCTCCAGGCGGGTGTGCCGGCGGGCCGGCGCGGAGGTGAGGGAGTGCGTCGCGTTGGGCATGATGTTTCGTCGCTCCGGTTCGGGTGCGCGGAACCGAGTCTGGTCCCGATGATGCGGACCCTATACCAGGAATGCCCCGCGAACCTCTTGTGCACGGGGCTGCTTTCCCCACTCATTGTGTTCTTAGGCCATCTTGTCGGGGGCGCGCGCAAGCCTTCGGGGGCGTGCGGTGAATTCGGGGGGCGTTCATGGGGGCCGCTACCACACCTGTACCGGGCACCACGCTGGGCGAACAGGACCTGCCGCCGCTGTTCCAGGTGAGTGACCAGTGGGCGTTGCGCCATCAGAGCGACTCGTTCCGGGCGGTGCGTACGCACCTGCTCCTGCTTCTGCTGGCCACCACGGCCGCCGTCCTGACCGAGCAGGCGTCGGGGCACGTCATGACGGTGCTCGCCGCCGTGCTCTACGGGCTGACGATAGCCCTGGGCCTGAGCACCTCGCGCCGCCGGTCCCGTGCCCACTGGCAGGCGCACCGGGCGGCCGCCGAGCTGCTCAAGTCGCTGGCCTGGGAGTACATGGTGCACGGCGGCCCCCTCCACTCCCATGTCGCCGATCCGGACGCGGTGTTCGCCGAGCGTCTTGAGCAACGCCTGCGCGAGCTGCGTAAATGCGGCTGGGAGGACTCCCGCGACCCCGGGGAACGGGGCAAGGGCCAGATCACCCCGCGGATGCGGGCGGAGCGGGCCAAGTCCTACGTGGCCCGCCGGGACCTCTACCTGCGCGACCGGCTCCTGGAGCAGGCGGTCTGGTACAAGAACCGGGCCGCCCGCGCGCACCGCGCCGCCGCCCGCTGGTCCTCCGTCACCGCGGCGCTGACCCTGTTCGCCCTCGCGGCCGCCCTGCTGCGGACCGTCGGCCTGCTCGGCGGCGCCGACCTCGCGGGGCTGCTCAGCGCGGCCGCCGCGGCGGGTGTCGCCTGGCAGGAGGTACGGCGGCACGGCCCGTTGACGCAGGCCCACTCCCTCATCGAACAGGATCTGGAGACCACCCGGATCGCCATGACGACGACGGTGACGGAGGCGGGCTGGGCCGAGGCGGTGGGGGAGGCGGAGCGCCTGATGTCCCCGGCGCACACGGAGTGGCTGGTGCGCTTCGGCACCTGATGCCCTCTCGCGACCTCTCGACGGCTCGCCGGCTCCGCGGCTTTGCGGCGAGCAGGGCCGCGTCAGTCCCGCGTCAGTCCCGCTGCACCCCCGCCTGCCACAGCACCGTCACCGGCACCCCCTTGCGCCGCGCGTAGGCCACCACGTCGCCGGTGCCGCCGAGGCCGCGCGCCGGGCGGCCGTCCCAGACGGCGATCAGGTGGTCGGAGTGGTCCACGACCCAGCAGCCCGCCGCGAAGTACGCCTGCTCGTGTGTCGGCTGGGCGGGCAGGTCGACGCGGGCCTGGCAGGACCGCAGGAGCCTGCGGTACGCGGTCCGGGCCTCCTCGTCGCCCAGGTGGGCCTCGTAGTCCATGCCGGGGATCACGGCCGTCACCGGGACGCCGTGGGCCAGGGCGATGTCCGCGAACAGCTGGTCGGCGCCGGCCGCGAGGCAGCTCAGGGCCTCCCACGCCACGTCGCTGCGGCTGAACTGGCGTCGCAGGGCGGAGCGGACGAAGGGCAGGACGGACGGCGGGATCGCACGGTGTCCGGTCACGCCGACGCGGGTGACGGCGAGGCGGGGGACCGGTGCCGCCTCGGCGAGGTACTCGGTGAACATGGCGATATCGGCTGTCACGGAACGTCCCCTCCCGTCACCATCGGTGAGTCCACCCTAATCGAGGGGCGACAAGGTGCGCAGGGGGCGCGTCGAGTCACATCGGTGCCCGGGCGAGGGCACGGGGATGTTCAGGCGGCCAGCGGGTCCAGCACCAGCGGCTCGATCCGGCCCTCCAGCATCGCCCCGATGCCCTGGACGGCGCACACGTCCGGCCGCTCCGCGATGTGCACCGGCATGCCGGTGGCCTCCCGCAGCAGCTGGTCGAAGCCGGGGAGCAGCGCCGACCCGCCGACCATCATGATCCCGCGGTCGGCGAGATCGGCGACCAGGTCGGGCGGGCAGTCGCGCAGCACCTTGCCGATCCCGTCCAGGACGGACATGAGGGGTGTCTGGATGGCTTCCCGGACGGCGGCGGTGTCGACCCGCACACTGCGGGCCAGCCCGGTGGCCACGTCACGCCCGTGGATCTCGGTGGAGGCGGGGCCCTCCGGGGTGAGGCCGTTGCCGTCCAGGGCCAGTTGCAGGGGCCGTACCGACTGGTTCGGCAGCATCAGCTCGTGCTCGTGCCGCAGGTGCTGCACGATCGCGTTGTCCACGGCCTCCCCGCCGACGCGCATCCGCTCGGCGCACACGATGGACCCGAGGGAGAGCACGGCGACCTGCGTCGCGGCCGCCCCGCAGACGAGGATCATGCTCGCTTCCGGCCGCTCGACCGGCAGCCCGCACCCCACCGCCGCGGCGATCAGCGTGTCGACCAGCTCCACCCGTCGCGCCCCCAGCCCCACCAGCGTCTCGATGGTCGCCCGCTGGGCCAGCGGGTCGGCGTCGTGCGGGGCGCAGGCCGCCGCCCGCAGCCGGGGCTTGCGGCGCAGCGAACGGCGGATCTTGTCGCCGAGCAGATGGCGCAGCATGCGCTGGGCCATCTCGATGTCGACGACGGTTCCGCCGGAGATGGGCCGGACGACCCGGATGTAGTCGGGTGTACGGCCCGTCATCTTCTCCGCGAACTCGCCGACGGCGATCAGCGAGCCGGTACGCGTGTTCATCGCGGCGACGGAAGGCTGGTCGACGACCAGGCCCATGCCCCTCACGTACACCCGGGTGCGTGCGGCCCCCAGATCGACGGCGAAATGGCAGCGGCGCAACTGCTCCAGACTGACGGTCACGGCAGATCCTCCCGGTGCGCGGGCCGTGTGGGGTGACACCGCCGGTCGGCGGCCTGCTTCGCATCCTCCGGGGGATCGGAGCGGCGCGCCTGCGGGGAGGGGCCGGGCGGGGCGCGGCTGAATGGGGGGTTTCCCCGGCTACAGGGTGCGGGCGGCCTCCAGGAGGGGGCGCAGGCCGGGCTCGCCGCTCACGTCGAAGAAGGGGATGTCGGCCTGCCGGGCCGCCGCCCCCTCGGCCTCGGTGGCGCCGACCATCAGGCACTTCGAGGGGCGCACACCGAGGTGCCGCAGGGCCCGCGACACGACGTGCGGGTCGGGCATCCGCGGTGAGTACACCCCCTCGCGCCCGTGGACGCCTCCGTGCAGACAGTCCAGCAGCCCGCGTCGGCGCAGATACGCGGTCGCCGGGTACGGATCGCAGCCGGTGACGACCGCCAGCTCCAGGCCCATGTCGGCGAGGGTACGGATCACGAGGTCGGCGTCGGCGACGGGCACGGACCGCTCGGCCGCCTGCGACTCCAGGGCCGTCAGCCGCGCGCGCAGCTCCGGGGAGACGTGCTGCGGGATGGCGCCCCCGGCTCCCCCGTGTCCTCGACCCCGTAACCGGTCCATTGTCACCGAAGGCGACGGCCCGTGTCTGCCCGCCGCGACGGAAACCGCCCGGACGTGCCGTTTCCGCACTCTCGCCCAACACCTTTGCGGTACAGGTAGGTCAGCCGGGTGGCAGGGGTGCGGCGGACCCGGTCGTGGAGTGGCCCACGATGCCTCGGACCACTCTCAGTTCCACCAGGTCCTGGGGCCGGATACGCAGCTGCTCGGCGGTGGTCTCGACGTCCTCCGGGGGACGCTTCAGGATCGCCGCCGCCAGTTCCGGGGCGATGACGGAGAAGTAGCTGTCCGGGGTGGCCCAGGTGTTGCCGGGTGCGGCCAGCGCCAGGGCGCCGCCCGAGCCGCCCTCCCCGATGACGAGGGTGGTGATCGGCGTCCGGGCCGCCGCGACCTCCCCGAAGAGCTCCGCGATCGCGGCGCCCGCGCCCTGCCGTTCCGCCTCGGCGTCGTTGGCGGCGCCCGGGGTGTCGACGAGGGTCAGCACGGGGATACCCAGCCGGTCCGCGAGCCGTATCAGGCGAGCGGCGGTGCGGTACCCGGCGGGCCGGGTCGCCGTCCCGGTCTGCGCGGCGAAGGCGACCGTACGGCCGTCCGCCCGCTCACCGAAGCCGCACAGCATCCCGCCCGGGTCCGACCCGCCGCACCGGTCACCGACCAGGGCGACCCGGCGGGCGAAGTACGCGTCCAGGTAGGCCTCGGCGCGCGGGCGGTGCGGGGCACGGGCGCGTCGGACCGCCTCCCAGCCGGTGGCGGGCAGCGCGCTGCCGCCGAGGGCGAGCGGCGGGTCGGCGGGTATCGGGGCGGGAGCGGTCAGCAGCCGCAGCCACAGCGCGAGCGATGCCTTCAGCTCCGCCGGGGGCACCACGGCGTCCGCCGCTCCGGCCGCGAACTGCGCCTCGGCCGTGTACGCGGCCGGGTCGGCGTCCGACGGCCGGACCCGGGAGCCGGCGAAGCCCACCTGGGCGCCGGGCAGCGCCAGGATCACGTCGGCGCCGGCGCCCAGGGTGGCCCAGCCGCCGCCGGTCGTTGGGTCGCGCAGGACCGCGATCTGTGCCAGCCCCGCCTCCCGGGTGAGCGCCGACTGGCGGGCCACGCGCTGGAGTTGGGACAGCGCGAGCATCCCCTCCTGCATCCGGCTGCCGCCGGTGGCGACCAGCGGCACGACCGGGAGCCGGTGGGCGCGGGCATGGACGTACGCCGCCTCCAGCCGGTCCCCGGTCCGCTCGCCGAGCGAGCCGCCGAGGAAGCCGAACTCGAACGCGATCAGCACGGCCGCCGTGCCCTCGACGCGCGCGGTGCCGACGACGACGGACTCCTCCTCGCCGGTGCGCTCGGCGGCGCGGGCGCGCGAGGCGTCGTACCCCTGCCAGCCGAGCGGGCCGTCGGGCGCCGACTGCCGTGCCGGGTGCGGGAGTTCGGTGAAGGTGCCGGGGTCGGTGACGAGGCCGAGGATCCGGCGGGCCGAGAGCCGCCCGGGGGCCGGCTCAGACACCGAGGGACCGCTTCATGATCTTCCCCATGTCGTTGCGGGGGAGCGCGTCGAGGTAGTGGACGACGCGGGGCCGCTTGTGCGGGGCGAGCCGTCCGGCGACATGGTCCGCCAACTCCTCGGCGGACGGCGGTGACTGAGGCTCCGCCGGGACGATCCAGGCGACGATCCGCTCGCCCAGGTCCGCGTCCGGCTCCCCGGTGACCGCGGCCTCCCGCACCCCCGGATGCTCCAGCAGCGCGTTCTCGATCTCGCCGGCCCCGATCTTGTAACCCCCGCTCTTGATCAGGTCGGTGGCCTTGCGCCCGACGATCCGCACATAGCCGTCCGGCTCGCGCACCGCCATGTCCCCGGTGCGGAACCAGCCGTCGGCGGTGAAGGCGGCGGCGGTCGCGTCGGGCCGGTTGAGGTACTCGGTGAACAGGTTCGGGCCGCGCACCTGGATCTCCCCGACGGTCTCGCCGTCGTACGCCGCGATCGCGGTCCCGTCCTCCTCCACCAGCCGCAGCTCCACGCCCGGCAGCGGCACGCCCACGGTCCCCGCCCGGGCCTCGCCGTCCGCGCGCACACTGGTGTTCATCAGGGTCTCCGTCATGCCGTACCGCTCGACGACCCGCCGCCCGGTCGCCGCCGCGATCCGCTCGTGGTCGTGGACGGGCAGCGCGGCCGAGCCGGAGACCAGCAGCCGGGCCCGGCCGAGCGCCTTCGCCAGTCCGGGGTCGCCGGGCAGTGCCTCGGCGATGCGGTGGTACATGGTCGGCACGCCGAACAGCATGGTCGCGCCGGCGTTCAGCTCGCGCGCGACCCCTTCGGTGTCGAACCGCCCGAGGTGCCGGACCGAACCGCCGCGCCGCAACGGCCCGAGGATCCCCAGCACGAGCCCGTGCACATGGAACAGCGGCAGGCCGTGGACGAGGACGTCCTCCCCGGTCCACTGCCAGGCGTCGGCGAGCGCGTCCAGGGTGGCGGCGAGCGCCCGGCGCGGGATGACGGCGCCCTTGGGCGGCCCGGTGGTGCCGGAGGTGTACACGACGAGGGCCGGGTCGGACTCGTCGGTACGGTCCTCGGGCAGCGGCCCCACGCCGTGCGCGTCGACGTCGATCCGCGGCAACTCAGCCAGGGCCGGGGGCAGTTCGACGCCAGGCGCGGCCAGCACGGCGGCCGGCGCACTGTCGGCGAGGATGTGCGCGAGTTCCTTCTCGCCCGACTTGGGGTTGAGCGGCACGGCCGCCCGCCCGGCCAGCAGGGTGCCGACGACGGCCACCGCCGTCTCCAGCTCCGGCGTCGCCCACACCGCGACCCGCTCGGCGTCCCGGACCCGGCCGGCGAGGGCGCCGGCCGCGGCGGCAAGCTGCCCGTACGTCAACGACCGTGCCCCGAACCGCAGGGCGACCTTCCCCCGGACGTCGTCCGGGGGGACCCCCACCTCGCTGCGTTCGCCCGGACCGTCCACCAGGGCCGGAAACAGAAACGACACGCGACGACTCCTCACCGTTCGGAACCTCGACAGCCTCTTCCTACACCAGCTACCACCCTCCGGGGCCACTCCACTCGCGCTCCGCACCACGACGTTGATCACAGTGCGGCCCCTCACCGCCGCCGCGTCCCGACGACCGCACACAGATCGGGCGCGAGCCGCACCTCCACCGCCCGCAGCGCGGGATGCTCCAGCCAGCGCAGCCGCGCCCGGTCGACGTCCCCGCCGAACCGGGGCGGCCACCGGTCGGATCTCGTTCTTCCCTGGCCTCCTATCCGACCGAGACGGGTGGATGGGTGGGCGACACGACGTCGGCCACGACCGCGCTCACGTTGTCGGTGCCGCCCGCCTCGTTGGCCGCCTCGACCAGCGCCCGCACCGTGTCGCCCGGCTCGCCCGCGCCGAGCAGCTCCCGGATCCGCTCGTCGGGGACCTCCCTCGTCAAGCCGTCCGAGCAGACCAGGTACCGGTCGCCGGCCCGGGCCTCGTGCAGTTTCAGGTCCGGGGTGTCGGCGGAGTCACCCGGCAGGGCCTTGGCCAGGAGCATCCGCTGCGGATGGCTGTCGGCCTCCTCCGGCGTCAGCCGGCCCTCGTCGATCAGCGACTGCACCACGCTGTGGTCGTGCGTGATCCGGAACAGCTCCCCGTCCCGCAGCAGATACGCCCGCGAGTCCCCGATGTGCACGAGGGCCAGCCGGGACCCGGTCCACAGCAGCGCAGTGAGCGTCGTACCCACCTCCGCACTCCCCTCCGCCACCCCCTGTACGGCCTCGGCCGCCGAACGCACCGCGTCCTCCAGGAGGTTCAGCACGTTCCCCGCCGAAAGCTCGGCCTCCTCCAGGGGCTTGAGCGCCGCCACGGCCGCGGCACTGGCCGACGCCCCGGCCGGCCCGCACCCGTCGGCGACGGCCAGCAGCCGGCGCCCCGCGTACGCGGTGTCCTGGTTGGACGGCCGGACGTGCCCCCGGTCCGAGTGGGCGGCATAACGCAGTTCCAGCATCTTCGTCGTGTCCCTTCTCGACTCTCCGGACAGGTGGTCGACGAGGAACGCGGCCAGGTCCCGGCGTACGGCGGTCTCCGCCTCGACGCGGGCCCAGTACGCCCGCACCTCTCGGGCGGCCGGTCCGGGCGGCAGCGCGCACACCTCGCGGATGCGCGCCAGCGGCATGCCGAGCCGCCGCAGCCAGGCCACCAGCCGGGCGCGTTCCAGCTGCGCGTCGGCGTAGTACCGGTAGCCGGTCTCCGGGTCGACCCGGGCGGGCTTCAGCAGGTCCAGCTCGTCGTACAGCCGCAACGCCTTCGGCGACAGCCGGCAGACCTTCGCGAAGGCTCCGATGGTCAGCCACTCCATGCCGTCTCCATGCCGTCTCCCTACCGGTCCGACCTCACGTTCCTCGTCGTCCGCCATCGATGCTGGGGCTTCACCGAGGGTGAAGGTCAACAGTGTTCCCGGGTTAGCCTGCCGGAGGAAGGAACGCAGCCGCCGACAGCCAAGGGAGCCCCCGCCGTGCCCCGCATAGCCCTCGCCACCTACGACCCCGGCACGGAACCCAGCAAGGACCGGGACCTGCCGGTGCTGCTGGAGGCGCTGACCGCCGCGGGAGCGGAAGCCGTCGCCCGGCCGTGGGACGACCCCGAGGTGGAGTGGGGCGGTTACGACCTGGTCGTCATCCGCTCCACCTGGGACTACAGCTGGCGCACCGACGAGTTCGTGCCGTGGGTGGAGCGGGTGGGGAAGGCGACCCGGATCGCGAACCCGGCCGAGGTCGTGCGGTGGAACACCGACAAGCGGTATCTCGGTGATCTCGCGGCGGCCGGTGTGCCCGTCGTGCCGACCCGGTATCTGGCCCCCGGCGACCCGGCCGCCGAGCTGCCCGCCGACCGCGACTTCGTCGTCAAGCCCACCTTCGGCGCCGGCGCCCGGTTCGCCGCCCGCTACACGTCCGGCGACCACGAGACGGCCGTACGGCACCTCGCCCGGATGCATGAGGAGGGGCTGACCGCGATGGTCCAGCCGTACGTCTCCGGCATCGACGTCAGCGGCGAGCGGGCGCTGCAGTTCTTCGGCGGGCGGCTGCTGCACGCCAGCCGCAAGCGGGCCGTGCTCACGCCGGGCACGGCGTACGACGCGGACAAGGTCGCCCACCCGGACCTGGAGGTCTGGACCCCGACTCCGGCCGAACTCGCCGTGGCCGAACGCGCGTTGGCCGCCGTACCGGACGCGCCCGAGCTGCTGTACGCCCGGGTGGACCTGGTCGACGGCGCGGACGGGCAGCCGCAGGTGATGGAGCTGGAGCTGGTCGAGCCGAACCTGTTCCTGTTCCTGCACCACGGATCGGTGGCCGGGGTGACGGAGGCGGTCCTCACCGCGGCTCGTCGATGACCGCGGTGCGCTGCAGCAGGCCCCAGGTGAACTCGGCGACCACCTGACGGCCGTCGGGCACCTGGAAGGTGAGCCCCCAGCGGGTCGGGGCCGTGCCCTCCAGGGGGCGGGCGGGGGCGAAGGCGCGGGCGGCCTCGTCGACCGTGCAGGACCAGGGGGTGAGGTCGTCGTAGGACTCCAGCCTCGGGGCGGGGGCGTCGGGGGAGCGGACCAGCCATTCGTTCCAGACCGCGCCGCCGGGGGCGACCATGACCTCGAAGCGCAGGGTGGGCCAGAGGGGGACCGGCCACTGCCAGGCCGCGCACTCCAGGTCGCCGACGGTGCGTTTGGTCTCCCATTCCGGTGGCCCGAGGACGGAGCGGTAGCGGGCCGCCGCCGAGCGGGACCGGGGCGAGCGGGCCATCGCCTGCCAACGCTTGTTGGCCTCCCGCATGTCCGCGATCGACGCGCCCAGCGTGCGCCGGGCGTCCTCCACCAGGTCCGGGTTGTGGTCGGCCATGCGGCGCAGCAGCACCAGCTGGAAGTCCAGTTGCATGCCACCCATGGTGCACATGCGTATGCCCGGCTGGTTCCCGGCCATTGCCCACGGAATCCCCGATGGCTAGCCTGTGTTCGTCATGCCGATCGCCTGTTGATATCTCGAACGGCTCCGCAGCTGAGACGCGCGCCGCACCGATATCCGGCGCCTAGACCCAAGGGAGGGGGCCGGACGTGGGACGCCTCGTGCCTGCCGTGACCCGGGCTCTCGACATTCTTGAGCTCTTCCTCGACGGGGACGGGACTCTCTCCGCCCCCGACATAGTGCGCAGACTCCAGTTGCCGCGGACCACCGTGCACGAGCTGGTGACCACGCTCTCCGCCCGGTCGTACATCGTGCCCGTACCCGGACAGCCCGGACGCTACCGGCTCGGCGTCCGTCCGTACCAGCTCGGCAGCCGGTACGCCGAGCAGCTCGACCTCGCCGCCGAGGGCCAGCAGGTCGCCCGGTCCGTCGCCGAGACCTGCGACGAGACCGTCCACGTGGCGATCCTCGAAGGCACCGACGTCATCTACATCGCCAAGGTCGACTCCACGCACGCGGTCCGCATGGTCTCCGCCGCCGGCCGCCGGCTGCCCGCCCACTGCACCTCGGTCGGCAAGATGCTGCTGGCCTCGCTGCCGGAGCCGGAGCTGACCGCGCGCATCCCGGACGACGCCGACCTCGTCGCGATGACCCCGAACAGCATCACCGAGCCGGACGCCCTGCGCGAGGCCCTCACGGAGATCCGCGCCCGCGGCATCGCCGTGGAGAGCCGCGAGTCCAACCCGGACGTCTCCTGCGTCGCCGCGCCGGTCCGCGACCGCACCGGGCAGGTCGTCGCGGCCCTGTCCATCTCCGTCCCGATGATCCGCTGGAGCGACGAGCGCCGCGGCGAGCTGGAGCAGCTCGCGGCCAAGGGCGCCGCCGAACTCTCCGAGCGCCTCGGCCACCGGAGCGTGGCATGACGACGACGGTGACGACGACGGCGTACGAGGTCGCGGTCGCCGCGGAGGCGACCCTCGGCGAGGGCCCCACCTGGGACCCGGCGACCGACCGCCTGATATGGATCGACGTCCTCGGCTCCCGGATCCACACGTACGACCCGGCCACCGGGCGCCGCACGATCCGTACGACGGACCAGCACGTCGGCGCGGTCAAGCCGCGGGCCGGCGGCGGCCTGGTCCTCAACCTCCGGGACGGCGTCGGCCTCCTCGACCCCGACGGGACGTTCCGCTGGCTGCACCGCGAGCCGGTCCCGGGCCGCCGCGCCAACGACGCGGCCGTCGCCCCCGACGGCTCCCTGTGGGCCGGCACGATGCGCTACGACGAGGCGACCGGGGGCGGCACGCTCTCCCGGGTGGCGCCCGACGGCACGGCGGCGACGCTGCTGCCGGACGTCACCGTCAGCAACGGCATCGGCTGGAGCCCGGACGGCCGCCGCGTCTACTACGTCGACACACCGACCCGCCGCGTGGACGTCTTCGACTGCGCCGACGGACTTCCGGTCGGCCGCCGCCCGTTGGTGACGATCGAGGAGGACGCCGGTTTCCCGGACGGCCTGACGGTCGACGCGGACGGCTGTGTGTGGGTGGCGCTGTGGGGTGGGGGCGCGGTACGGCGTTACACGCCGACGGGTGAGCTGGACCGGGTCGTCTCCCTTCCCGCCACGCTTACGACGGCCTGCGCGTTCGGGGGCGCCGACCTCACCGACCTGTACGTCACGACGGCGCGGGTGGGACTGGACCGCCCGCACCCGACGGCAGGCTCCCTGCTGGTGATCCCGGGCGCGGGCAAGGGCGTTGCCCAACCTGCCTTCCAGGGCTGACCTTTCGACAGCGCCCCGCGCCCCTTACGGGGCGCTCAGCTCGCGGTCTGATCCAACTCGCCCAGAAGCTTTCGTTCCGCCGGAGTCAGAGGCGGGCCCGAAAGCGGTGGCAGCAGCGGGCCGTTGAGCGCGGCCAGGATCGCGGTGGGGCGCAGCAGCCGTGACGGGCCCGATTCCAGGCTGCTCACGTCCCACAGGGCTGCCGCCGCCTGGTAGGAGCCCGTGGCTGCCTTCAGCAGGCGGCGCGAGTAGCGGGTGACCAGGCGGTCGGCCGTGTTCGGCTCGCCGCCGTGGGTTTCGGGGTACCAGACGTCCTGGCCCACCGCCGTGGCCCAGGCGCCCTCCACGACGGTGGCGACCCCGCGCTGCACGCGGCGGGACAGGCCGGGGGCGGCGAGGCCGGTGCGGTTCAGTTCGCGGGAGAGGGTTCGGGCGCCCTGTGCCGCCACCGACATGCCCTGTCCGTAGGCCGGGTTGAAGGTGGCCAGGGCGTCACCGAGCACGACGAGGCCCTCCGGCCAGGTCCGGGCCTTCTCCAGATAGCGGCGGGCGTTGTGCGTGCTGTGGCTGGTGTGGATGTCGGTCAGGGGTTCGGCGCCGGAGACGAGGCGGGCGAGGATGGGGTCCGGCAGCTTGCGGATGTACTCCAGGAAGCCTTCCGGGTCGGCCGGCGGTTCGCCGCCCCGGGTGCCGGCCAGGCTGACCATCCAGCGGTCGCCCTCGATGGGCAGGACCATTCCGCTGCGGCCCGGCCGGGACGCGTACGGGTCGGCGTGCAGCACCGTGAGGGGGAAGTGCTCGGCGCCCTCGGGCCTGCGGTAGATCCGGGTCGCGTTGACGAGGCCGGAGTCGACGGTCCGTTCGGGTATGCCGGTCACCCCGAACGCCTCCAGCCAGCGCACGACGCGCGAGCCGCGACCGCCGGCGTCGACCACGAGGTCGGCGTCAAGCACCGTCTCCCCGTCGGTGGCTGACGCCGCGGTCGAGGCACTGGTCGAGGCCTTCGAGGAGATGCGGACGCCCGTCACGCGGTGCGCGGTGCCGGTCAGGGACAGGGCCTGTGCCGTGCGGATCTCGGTCTTGGAGTGGGCGAGCACCTCCGTGCGGACCACCCAGTCCAGCAGGGCTCGGCTACAGGTGATCATCCGGGGGCCGTCGTGCCGCCAGCGGCGCATCCAGCCCTCGGGCGTCAGCGTCAACGTGCCCGAGCCGAGGGGTATCTCGTGGGCGCCGGCGGAGAGCAGCCGCTCGCGCATGCTCACGCCGGGCACGAGGTCCTCCATGGCGGCCAGACCGCCGGACATCAGCAGATGGGCGTGGCGGCCCTGCGGGAGACCCCTGCGGTGCTCGGGCCCGTCGGGCAGTTCGTCCCGGTCCAGTACGACCACTTCGTCCACGTGGCCGGACAGCGCGGCCGCGGCCAGCATGCCGGCCAGTCCGGCACCGATGACGACAGCTCTCCGCGGCATGGGGCTCCTTGTGTCCGGTCAGGGGTGTGCGGTCAGAGGTGTGCGGTCAGGATGTGCAGTCAGGGGACTGTGGTGCGGACGGCCGGGGCGAACACCCGTGTTTCGGGGGGCGTCTCACCCGGGGGTGGCCCTCACCGTACCTTCCGGCACTGTGGCGGTGAGGCGCGATCGGGTGAGCGCCCGCGCCAGTTCGACCAGCCCGCCCGTGCCGGCCACCTCCGTGGCGTAGAGCCGGTACGTGCTCGGGGTGGTGCGGGGCTCCTCGTGGGCGGCGGCGCGGCGGGCCGCGTCGCTCACCATGGCCGCCTCGGCCGCGACGCGGGCCTCGTGCGCGGAGCGGCCCTCGTGCAGGGCGGCGTCCCGGGCGCGCTCGCGCACCCCGTCGTCGAAGTAGGGGGCCAGTGCCAACAGGCCGTCGTGGATGGAGACTTCGCGCCAGTGCAGGCGTACCCGGGGCGGCTGCCAGACGGCGATGGGCGGCTTCGGCGCGAGGGAGGCGAACCGCACCTGCGACCACAACGGGCCCAGGCCGCGCAGGTCGTCGAGGTCGCGCCGGCAGGCCTGGGCCACCGGCAGCAGCCTCGGCAGGACGAAGCCCACGGAACACGTCAGGGCGCCCAGCGAGGCCATCGGCGGGGCGACATCGGTGGACAGGAAGTCGAGGTCGTGACCGGACCAACAGGCCACGATCGCCGTGTACTTGGCGAGCTGGAAGCCCACCACGTCCAGCAGTATCCCGGTCAGGATCAGCCGCAGCCCGGTCCTGAGCAGACCGGTGACCTCGCGGCCCCAGGTGACGCACACGGCGCACATCACCAGGGTGGCCGCGCTGTGCCCGAGCAGGTAGAGCACGATCATCTCGCGCATGTACGGCGTGTTCGCGTAGTACGTGTCGAGGTCGGTGAGCCGCTCGGTGCTCGGGTCGGCCAGCGTGAACAGCACGACGATGGCGACGATCAGCGCGCCGTAGGCGGCCATGGTGCGCAGCACCAGGCAGCGGATCCGGGCCGGGGGTCCGCCCCGCCAGTTGATCAGCAGGACGAGCAGGGAGCAGCTGTACGCCGAGAGCATGCCGTAGGTGAGGGGAGCGCCGAAGTTCGTGACGCCCGTGAGGCGGTTGACGGCGGACAGGGTCAGCGGGGCCGAGCAGACGAAGACCAGGGCGCCCAGCACGATCGCGGCGCAGGTGGACACGGTCAGCGGATTGCGCGGCGCCGTCAGGGGCCTGCGCAGCAGGACGACGCAGGAGAACCCGAAGACGGCGCCCGCGAGGTACACCACGAGGCTCATGCTCATGCCCGGGTGCTCCCTTCCGTCGTACCGGTGCGGAGCCGGGCGGCCGCGACGAGCGGGGACAGCGCCAGGGCGTCGGCCACCCGTACGAGCAGGGCGGGAGCGGGGGTCCGGTCCGCGAACCGGTCCGGTTCGCCGGCGGGCACGAGCCGGTGACCCGGGTCGCGCTCCTCCACCACGGCTGCGGCGATCACCGCCGCCCACGCGGTGGCCTCGGCCCACTCCGGGTCGTCCGTGGTCCGTGCCGCGGTCTCCAACGTCCGTTCGTACAGGGCCCGGTCGAAGAACGCGTCCAGGTGGCCGAGCGCGTTGTGGATGCTCGTCTGGCGCCACACCAGCCGGGTGGCGGCGGAGGACCAGCGCGGCCGGGGCAGCCGTAGCGCGCGCCGGGTGAGGAGTTCGTCCAGTTCCCGTTCCAAGGGTTCGAGGCGGGCGAAGGTCCGCCGTGCCCGCCACCGCTGCGTCAGCCGGGGCCCGGTCAGCGGGATCAGCACGCCGATGACGGTCAGCAGCGCGCTGACTCCGGCGGCGGCCGGTGACACGGTCGTGCTGACCCACGACCAGTCGAGGCCGCACCAGCGGGCGACCACGGCGGCGAGCTTGGGCAGGCTGTACCCGGCGCCGCACAGCGAGCCGACGCCCAGGATGATCAGGCCCGCCCGCAGCCAGCCGTGCACCTGCCGGGCCCAGCGCAGCGACGACACCGTGGTGACGCTGACGGCGGCGAGGTGCCCGGCCAGGTACAGCACGATCATCTCGGCGATGAACGGGGTGGTCGCGTAGTAGGTGTCCAGGTCGGTGCGGCGCTCCACGGGCGTGCGGCCCAGCGCGAACATCGCCGCGATGCCGACGAGGACGAAGGCGTAGCCCACGATCCAGCGGCGGGCCGTGCGGTGCACATGGGGTCCGCCGCGCCAGTAGACGATCAGGACCTGGGAGGAGGCGCTGTACGCGGTGATCGACGCGTAGGTCAGCGGGGCGGCGAGGTTCGGGACGCCGCTGAGCTGGTTGACCGCTCCGACGGTGGGCGGTGCCCCGAGGAAGAAGCAGGTGCCGGCCAGGCCCAGCACCACGCAGATGACGCGCAGATAGGGGTCGCGCCAGTGACGTATCAGGTCGGGGGCCTTCACCAGCAGGCCCAGCCACAGCAGAGCGCAGCTGACGTAGTTGATCAGGCCGTTCATTTTCCCGGTCCGTCTCCTGATCCGCTTCCTGATCCGCTTGTCGATCCGCTTCCCGGACCGCCGCTCGTGCCGCGGTAGTTGAGGGCGGCGCCGATGCGCCCGGCGAGGCCCTGGTCGCCGTCCTCGGCCGCCGCGCCGTCCCGGGCGGCGGAGCCCGCGGCGGCCTCCAGCCAGGGGCGCAGCCGCCCGCTCATCAACATGCCGAAGCGGTCGGCCTCCTGCTCGTCGGCGAGGCTGAAGTCGGTGCGCGCGGCGACGGGCCGGGGGCTGCCGTCGGCGGCCGGCGCGGGCGAGGGGTGGGCGTCGCGCTGGTGCATGTGCCACACCTCGTGGCAGAAGATCACGATCTGGTGCCAGACGGCGGCCCGTTGGTCGACGACGATGACGTCGTAGGTGTCGCCCTCCAGCCACAGCCCGCTCGCGGTGTGGGGCGGGAACACCTCGCGCCGGACGACGACTTCACGTCCCCGCCAGCGGCAGACGGAGTCGACCAGTGCGTCGAACAGGGCCTCGGGGTCGGCGGGGACCGGAACGCGCATGGGCTCGACGAGGGCGCCGGCGAGCCGGCGCATCTCCTTCTTCGTGCGCACCGCTGCAATATGCCAGGACATACTCCGCCTCAGCCACTCACCGTCGACGCGGCAGGAAGGAACCGGCCGCCTCCGCCGAACCGGCTGCCCCCGCCGAACCGGCCGCCTCCGCCGCACCGGCCTCCTTCGGCCGGGGCGGGCCCGCCGCCACGCGTACGGCGTCGATCACGTCGGGGTGGCTCAACTCCCGTGAGACCGCCCCGATCTCCTGGAGCAGCTCCGTCGTGTCGGGGTGGTTCGTCGCACCGTCACGGTGGGCGGAGCGCCCCCCGTCGGCCACGGCGTCCAGGATCGCCACCGCCGCGGCGAGCGCCCTCGCCCGGGCCGGCGGGAACCCCAGCCGCAGCGCCGCCCGGTACGCCCGGGTGCGCAGCTCCTCGTCGAGGTGCCGGGCGAGCGGGAGCAGCACGTCGCGGATGTACGTCTCCCGTCGGACCAGGCGCAGTTCGGGGGTGGCGCGTGGCGGGAAGGGGAGGCCGTCGCCGTTGACGGTCCGCAGCAGCCGGTACAGCGGCCGCAGTTCGCGGTGGGCGAGCCGCACGCGCCGGCGGTCGTGCAGGTACTGGCCGGCGTGCGGCAGGATGAAGCCGACGGCAATCAGGATGGCGGCCAGACAGGCCACCGGCGGGGCGACGTCCGTGCTCAGCCGGTCCAGGTCGTGCCCGGTCCAACGGGCCGTCACGGCGGTGAACTTGGCGAGGTCGAAGACCAGGTTCAGGCCGTAGCCGATCCCCAGGAACGTCAGCCCGCAGCGCAGCCGGGTGCCGAGGCCGTCGGCGCGGACCCAGTTCCACACGAGCCACGAGGTGATCGCCACGGCCACCGTGTGGGCGAGCAGATACAGCAGGATCTCCTCGCGCATGAATGGCGTGTTGGCGTAGTACGTGTCGAGGTCCCGCAGCCGCTCCACGGGCACGTCCGCGAGGGCGAACAGCAGCCACAGCGCCACGATCACGCCCGAGTAGACGGAGATCACCCAGCGCCTGGCGCGCCGGGTCGCGGCCGAGCGGTCGGCCGGGCCGCCCCGCCAGGCGATGATCAGCAGCAGCCCCGAGCCGCTGAACGCGGTCAGCAGCGAGTAGACCCAGGGCGCCGAGATGTTGGGCACGCCCGTGACCCGGTTGGTCCAGGCGATCGTGGACGGCGTCACGGACACGAACACGGCGCAGGCGAGCAGCAGCAGCCCGCCGACCGCGCGCAGCAGCGGGTCGCGCCAGAGCCGGAGGATGCTCGGAAGTCTGAGCACGAGGGCGGCGACGAGGATCGCGGTGGGGATCCACACGAAGGACGTGTACAGCTCGCCGAGGAAGGTCATCACCACGTCGTACGCCCCCCTTTCCCCGCCGTCCGCCGCCGCCTGCCGCACAGCCGGTCCGAGGTTACGCGCCCGGAACTGGCGGCGTCATGTCCTCCGATGGCCGTCGTGGGACCGGGAACGACCGCTGTGTCCGGAAACCGCCGTCGGGAAAGCGCGGAGAAAGTGCAGACCGAAATCCGTTGAAGCCTGTTCAACCCATTGACGCGGAAGCGCTTCGATTTTACGGTCCCGTTCGAAGTTACGAGCGCTATACGAGATTTCGAACACCCTAGGACTTCTACAGTAAGGGCAGGGCATGGGACGACCTGGCCTGAATCGCAGGCAGCTGCTGGGCACGGCAGGGGGGTTGGCGGTCGCGGGCAGCCTCGGCTTCGCCGCGCTCGGGACCGGCGCCGACGCGCTCGCCTCCAGCGCGGACACCCGGGTGCGCTACTGGAACCTCTTCAGCGGCGGCGACGGCGCCAACATGATCGCGATGCTGGACGCCTTCCGCAGCGGACACCCCGACATCGACGTGAAGGACTCCACTCTCCAGTGGGGCAACCCCTTCTACACCAAACTCGCCATGGCCGCCGCGGGCAACCGCGCCCCCGAGCTCGGTGTCATGCACATGGGCCGGGTCGCCGGCTTCTCCCCGGGCCGGCTCCTCGACCCGTGGGACCTGGACCTCCTCGCCAAGTACGGTGTCCGCAAGGCGGACTACAACCCCGCGCTGTGGAACCGCGGTGTCATCGACGGCAAGCTCTACGCCCTCCCGCTCGACATCCACGTACAGCTCTGCTTCTACCGCAGGGACGTCCTGAAGAAGGCCGGCCTGCTCGGCGACGACGGCCTGATGATCCCGGTCACCTCCACCGACGAGTGGTTCGACGTCCTGAAGAAGGCCAAGGCGGTCCAGAAGAAGGGCCTGCAGACCATCGGCCTGTGGACCAACGACCAGAACTTCCAGTGGTGGTTCTTCGTCGCCTTCTACACCCAGCTCGGCGGCAAGTGGTTCGACGCCGACAACACCGAGGTCCTCTTCGACACCGACAAGGCCACCCAGGTCCTGGAGTTCTTCCGCAGACACGTCACCGACGGATACGTCATCCCGGGCGCGCCGACCGGCGAACAGTTCATCAACGGCGCCCCCTTCACCTGGGAGGGCAACTGGTCGGTGCCCGTCTTCTCCGGCGCCGGGCTGGACTACGGCGCGACCCCGCTGCCGCCCGTCTTCGGCAGGCGGGCCACGCACGCCGAGTCGCACTCCTTCGTCCTGCCGCACCAGTCGGGCCGCGGCGGCGCCACGAACGAGGCCGCGCACGAACTGGCCGCGTACGTCGTCACCCACGCCCTCCAGTGGGCGGCCGGCGGTCACATCCCCGCGTACACGCCGACGCTGTCCACCGCCGCGTACAAGAAGCTCACCCCGCAGAACGAGTACGCCTCCGCGATGTACCACCAGGCCACCGAACCGAAGGTGTGGTTCGCGGGCTCCACCGGTGTCCTCGCCCAGGACCTCGGCCCGGTGGTCGTCTCCTCGACGATGGGCTCGGCCAAGCCGCCCGCCGTCGCGCAGACGATGAGGAAACACCTCGTCAAGCTCCTCGCCTCGAAGAACCCGATGGACGGCAGGACCGCCGCGCAGGGAGGTACGGCCGCATGACGACCAGTGCAGGGACCGTCGTCGCTCCGGTGCGGGCGAGGACCGCCGCCGCCTCCGCGACCGTCCGCCGCAAACAGGGCTTCCAGCACGGGGGCTGGTTCGTCGCCCCGTTCCTGGCGCTCTTCACGCTGTTCGTGGTCTGGCCGCTGCTGCGCGGTGTCTACCTCAGCCTCACCGACGCCAACATCTCCGGCGACGGCGCGAGCTTCATCGGCCTCGACAACTACCGCGAGGCGCTGCACGACCGGGCGATGTGGGACGCGCTCGGGCACAGCGCCTACTTCACGCTGCTCGTCGTCCCGTCCATCACGGTGCTCGCCTTCCTGCTCGCGATGCTCGCCCACCACATCGAGCGCGGCAAGTGGCTGTGGCGCCTGTGCTTCTTCGCCCCCTTCCTGCTCCCCTCCACGGTCGCCGGCAACATCTGGCAGTGGCTGTTCACCCAGGGCATCGGCCTCTTCAACGAGACCTTCGGGCTCGACACCCCCTGGCTGACCGACAAGTCGTACGCGATGCTCGCCATCGTCATCACCACCCTGTGGTGGACGGTCGGCTTCTCCTTCCTCCTCTACCTCGCCGCCCTCCAGGGCATCCCCGACCACCTCTACGAGGCCGCCAGGCTGGACGGCGCGAACGCCTGGCACCGGACGGTCCACATCACCCTGCCGATGCTGCGCCACATCACCGGCCTGGTGATCGCGCTCCAGGTCCTCGCCTCGCTCCAGCTCTTCGACCAGGCGGTCGTGATGATGGACTTCGGCCCGGGCCCGGAGCTCTCCACCCGCAGCTTCGTCCAGTACACCCTCGAACAGGGCTTCACCAGCTACCGCGTGGGCTACGCCTCCGCGATGTCCGTCATCTTCTTCGTGATCATCGCTGCCGTCGCCCTCGGACGGATGGCGCTGCTGCGCAACCGTGAGGAGGGCACCCGATGAGCACCACCCAGGTCCGGCTCAGGACCCGCAAGCCCTGGACGCCCAGCCAGATCGTCCTGACCCTCCTCGGCGTCGCCGTCTCCGCCGTCTTCGTGGCACCGATCGCCGCGGCCCTGTTCACCTCGCTCAAGTCCGAGGCCGAGGCCGCCGAGATCCCGCCGCACTGGCTGCCGAAGGTGTGGACCGGCCAGGCCTGGAAGGCCCTGTGGGAGACCGGCAACATCACGAACTGGTTCGTCAACTCCCTCGTGGTGTCGATCCTGGTGACGGCCGTCGTGGTCACCGTCGCCGCCCTCGCCGGATACGGCTTCGCCCGCACCGAGTTCAGGGGCCGGGCCGTCCTGATGGGCCTGGTGATGACGGGCCTGATGATCTCCCCGGCGGTCCTCGGCGTCCCCCTGTTCACCACCGTCCAGCAGATGGGCATGGTCGACACCTACTGGGGCATGATCCTCCCGCAGTGCGCTCCCGCGGCCATGGTCTACATCCTCTACAAGTTCTTCCAGGGCATCCCGCGCGAACTGGAGGAGGCCGCCTTCATCGACGGCGCCGGCCGCTGGCGGATCTTCTTCACCATCGTCGTCCCGCTCTCCCGCCCCTCCCTCGCCGCGGTCGGCATCTTCACCTTCATCGCCTCGTGGAACAACTTCCTGTGGCCGTACATGGTGACCAACAACCCCGACCTGATGACCATGCCGAACGGCATCGCGACCGTCATGAACTCCTACGGCATCCAGTGGGCCCAGCTCATGGCCGGCGGCCTCATGGCGGGCCTGCCGCTGATCGTCGTCTTCGTCTTCTTCCAACGGCAGATCGTGGCGGGCGTCGCCCACACGGGATTGGCGGGACAGTGAGAGTACGCAGAGCGCTGACGGCCGTGGCGGCCGCCGCCTTCCTGGCCTTCCTCCCCAACGCGGCACAGGCGGCCGAGAGCTACCCCGACCCCCTGCCCGTCACGGGCCAGCAGATCATCCACGACCCCACCGTCGTCCACCTCAGGACCGGCGGTTACGTGGCCTATTCGACGGGCGGCGTCATCGGCGCCCGCCTCTCCACGAACCTCCGCGACTGGACCGACGCGGGCAACGCGTTCACCACACCCCCGAGCTGGTGGTACGACTACAACTCCACCGCCGACCCCTGGGCCCCCGACCTCTCCTACCGCGACGGCCGCTACTGGCTCTACTACGCGGTCTCCTCCTGGGGCACCAACCAATCCGCGATCGGCGTCGCCACCTCCCCGACCGGCCTCCCCGGCACCTGGACCGACCACGGCCCCGCCTTCACCTCCGACACGACCGACTCCTGGAACGCCATCGACCCGGCGATCACCCGAGCCGACGGCAAACTGTGGATGGCGTTCGGCTCGTACTGGACCGGCATCCGCATGATCCGGCTCGACCCCGGGACCGGCAAGGCGATCCCCGGCACGACGGTCGAACACCTGGCGACCCGCCCGGACGCCCCCTACGCCGTCGAAGGCGCCTCGATCCTCCACCACGGCCGCTACTACTACCTCTTCGCGTCCTACGACGCCTGCTGCGCGGGCGTGAACTCGACGTACAAGATCAGGGTGGGCCGTTCGACGTCGGTGACCGGCCCCTACGCGGACAGCACCGGCACACCGATGCTGGAGGGCGGCGGGGACCTGCTGCTGGCGAGCCACGGCAGGTTCATCGGCCCGGGCGGCGAGTCGGTCTTCAAGGACAGCGGCAGAGACGTCCTCGCCTACCACTACTACGACGCGGACGACAACGGCACGCCGAAGCTGGGGCTGAACACCCTCTACTGGACAGAAGACGGCTGGCCTACTCTTAAGTAAGCGCTTTCCGAAGGGATCTCATGAGCACGCGCTCCGCCCGCTTCACCCTCGACCCCGCCTTCACGATCGGCCCCGTAAACCCCCGCCTCTTCGGCTCCTTCGTCGAGCACCTGGGCCGCTGCGTCTACACCGGCATCTTCGAGCCCACCCACCCCACGGCCGACGCCGAAGGCCTCCGCACGGACGTCCTCGACCTGGTCCGCGAACTCGGCGTCACCACCCTCCGCTACCCCGGCGGCAACTTCGTCTCCGGCTACAAGTGGGAGGACTCGGTCGGCCCGGTCGAGGACCGGCCCCGCCGCCTCGACCTCGCCTGGCGGTCGACGGAGACCAACCGGTTCGGCCTCTCCGAGTACATCGCCTTCCTGAAGAAGGTCGGCCCGCAGGCCGAGCCCATGATGGCGATCAACCTCGGCACGCGGGGCGTGGCGGAGGCCCTGGAGCTCCAGGAGTACGCCAACCAGCCCTCCGGAACCGCCCTGTCGGACCTCCGCGCCGCCCACGGCGACAAGGACCCCTTCGGCATCAGGCTCTGGTGTCTGGGCAACGAGATGGACGGCCCCTGGCAGACCGGACACAAGACCGCCGGGGAATACGGCCGCATCGCCGCCGAGACGGCCCGCGCCATGCGCCAGATGGACCCGTCCGTGGAACTGGTCGCCTGCGGTTCCTCCAGCCAGTCCATGCCGACCTTCGCCGAGTGGGAGGCGACGGTCCTCGCGGAGACGTACGACCTGGTCGACTACATCTCCCTGCACGCCTACTACGAGCCCCAGGACGGCGATCTCGACTCCTTCCTGGCCTCCGCCGTCGACATGGAGTCCTTCATCGAGAACGTGGTCGCCACCTGTGACCACGTGGGCGCGAGGCTGAAGTCCCAGAAGAAGATCAACCTCTCCTTCGACGAGTGGAACGTCTGGTACACCTCGAAGTGGCATGCGATCGAGAACTCCGACGCGCGGGACTGGCCCGAGGCCCCCCGCCTCCTGGAGGACAACTACAGCGTCCTGGACGCCGTCGTCTTCGGCTCCCTCCTCATCGCCCTGCTCCGCCACGCCGACCGCGTCACGGTCGCCTGCCTGGCCCAGCTGGTCAACGTCATCGCCCCGATCATGACGGAGCCCGGCGGCCCGGCCTGGCGCCAGACGACGTTCTTCCCCTTCGCCCAGGCGTCGCGGTACGGCAGGGGCCAGGTCCTGGACGTACGCGTGGACTCGCCGACATACGACACGAAGAAGTACGGCGAGACGAACCTGCTGCACGCGACCGCGGTCAGGGCCGAGGACGGCACGGTCACGGTCTTCGCAGTGAACCGCAGCCGGACGGAGGCGCTGCCGCTGGACATCGCCCTGAGCGGCCTGGACCTGACGCAGGTCACGGAGCACAGCGTCCTGTCGGACGAGGACCCCGACGCCCGCAACACGTTGGAGGAACCGGAGCGGGTGACCCCTCACCCGGCAGAGGGCACGACGTTGACCGACGGCACGCTGACGGCCGTTCTCGAACCCTTGTCGTGGAATGTGATCCGCCTGGCGTAAGGGTCAGCGCCCCTTGCCTTTTGTCTTCAGGGGCGCGGGGAACTGCGCGAGCAACCACACACACCCGCAGTCAACGGCCGGGGGAGTCCACCCCCAAAACCTCCACTCCTCCGGCCGCACTCCCCAGCAACTCAAGCCGCACAACCCCCGGCCCGACCTCGCTCGTCCCATCCGAAAGCACAGCCAAAGCCAACGTATTGGAACCCCGAGTCCGCAGAATCCCGTTCGGCAGCACGAACGTGTGCTGCGGCCCCACGTCATTGACGTACTGCCCGAGGTTCCACCCGTTCAAGAAGATCTGCACCCGATAGGCCCGCGCCGGATCGTCCTCCAGCACCAGCCCCACCGACGCGTCCACCCCACCCGGCACGGACAGCCGGAACCCGGTCCGGTACCAGGTGACCCCCATCCCCTTGTCGGAACGGGGAAGCGCGGCCGCCTCCCACCCACCGTCCGCGAACCCGGGCAGGTGCCACCCCTCCCGCTCCCCGTACAGCCCCCCGTTGTTCTGCGGCCCCCGCACCGGATCCGGAGCAGTGGCCCCCTGGATCCGCCAGCTCGTCCTCGGCGAGACCCCCTTGAAGGAGACGGCGGTCAGCCCACGCGCCACCTTGTGCGTGTCCAGCGAGCCGCCGTCCATGTCGTGCTGCATCCGCCGCACCAGCACGGACAGCACGTGCCCCGGCTTTTTCCGCTGTTTCTTCTTCAGCCGTTCGGCGGAGAACTCGGCCGTGGCCGCCCAGCTCCCCTTCCGTACCGTCTTCGCATCCGGCACCGGCATCCGGTGCGAGCCCAGCGGCACCCCGTCCAGCCAGGCCATCAACATGCCCTGGGTGCCGGTGCTGTAGGCGAGGGAGACCGACTCCAGGTCCGACAGGTCACCGTCCACGTGCCCCCGGTACCAGACGTCCCCGTAGTGGAAGCCGTAGTCGTCGGCGAAGAGCACCGGCTGACCCGCCGGGACGGCCGTCGTGCTGAACGACGTCTTCCTGTCGGCGGCCGGCCACGCCGAGTCGTCGAAGCCGATCGCGGCCTCGGGGTTCTCGGTCTTCCGGCGCCAGTCGGCAAGGACCGGCAGCGCCGGCCGCGGTGCCTCCGGCATCTCCGCCAGGGCGACCAGGCTCTCCGAGACGGTCACCCGGGTCCGTACCGGCTGCCCGTTCCAGGTGACCGAGGCGATCCCGCGGGGTCCCCAGACCTCCACGCCGCTCGCCCCGACGATGTCGCCGGTGAGCTGGACCGCCGATCCGTCGAGCTTGGCGTGGCGCAGCAGCGCCGGGCCGTAGACCAGGAGCGTGCCGGACGGGGTGTCGTACGGGAACAGCCGTACGGAGGTCGCGTCGTCGGCGAAGAGGAGGAGCAGCGGGGTGTCGCTGTCGCCGCGCTGGACCAGGACCCGGGTGAGTCCGCCCTGCCCGAGCGGCGCGGTGACGTGCAGGACGCCCTGGTCGTAGACCCAGGCCGCCTCGGCGTCGAGGCGCTGGACGGACGGCTCGGTCGGGCACTCAAGCACCAGGTGCGCCATCTCGCCGTAGCGGCCGGTGAACAGCGCGATGTCCTGGCGTCCCGCGGTGAGCACGAACATCGGCTGGGCCGTGCAGTAGCGCAGCTTCCGCTTGCCGAGGGAGAGGCCGGTGGTGACGAGCCGGGCGTCGTGGGCCGCGACGGTCAGCTCGACGTCGTCGCCGTCGGCGGTCCGCAGCGTCGAGGTGACCTCGTCGGCGCCGTCGTTGCGCAGGACGTAGACGTGCGCCTGGGTGTCGGGGTTGGTGAGGTGGTACGCCTTCAGCCCGGCCACGTGGACGTCGGCCGCGCGGTCCAGCTTCGCGAAGTCCGGGACGCGCTGCAGGAGGTGGCCGAGCTGGTGCATCGGCGCGATCTTCGTCGTGACGTTGCGGGCCTCGTCGATGGCGGCGCCGTAGTCGTACGACGTGTAGACGACCGGCGCCGGCAGCCAGCCCCAGGTGGTGCCGCCGTAGGTCATGTAGACGTTGTGGAGGGTGAGGCCGTTGGCGAGGTTGGTGAGGTAGAAGCGGCGTTCGTAGGCCGCGTCCCGGGTGCGCCGGGACTCGGCGTACCCCTTGCCGCCGAACTCGACCCCGCCCCACGGGTCGAACCAGCCGCCCCCGTACTCCGGCACGAACCCGGGCGTACGCGGGCTCGCGGTCGCGCCGCCCTTGAGGCCGCCGATCCCGAAGTCGCCCCAGTCCGGCGGGGGCTGGGAGGGCGACGGGTAGCCGTCGAAGCCGTACAGCCACTTGCCCCGCTCGCCGCCCGTGTCGAAGGAGCCGGGGATCCAGTAGCCGTTGCGGCCCTTGTCGTTGTGGAAGAGGGGGACGTCGATGCCGTCGAACCGCACCTTCTTGTAGAGGTGGGACATGTAGGCGGGGCCGGTCGGGTCGGCGACGTGGCCGTCGTACTCGTTCTCGATCTGGTAGAGGAGGACGGTGCCGCCGCCGTCCGTGTGCTGGTGGCGGCGGACGATGCGGTTGACGGCCGTCAGCCACTGGTCGACGTGGCCGAGGTAGGTCGGGTCGGTGCCCCGGGCGGCGCCCTCGGTGGCGGTGAGCCAGCCGGGGAAGCCGCCCGCGTCGACCTCGGCGTTGATGTAGGGGCCGGGGCGGAGGATGACGTACAGCCCGGTCTCGGCCGCTGTGCGGAGGAAGAGATCGAGGTCGCGTACGCCGGCGAAGTCGTACGTCCCGGGCGCGGGGGAGTGGTAGTTCCACGCCACGTAGATGCTGACGGTGTTGTAGCCGTGCGCCCGCATCTTCTCCAGGACGTCCCGCCACAGGGACGGGCTCGGGAGGCGGAAGGGGTGCATCTCGCCGGACCAGACCACCAGCCGCCGCCCGTCCACGACGAGGGAGTGGTGGTCGTAGCCGATGGTGTGCCGCTGTCCGTCGGCTCTCGGCGCGGCCGGTGCCGGGCCGGTCGGCACACTGCGTGCCGCGTAGGCAGCGGGCGCCCCGGGGCCGCCGCTGCCGCCCAGGGCGAAACCGAGCGCGGCCGAGCCGGCGAGGGCACTGAAGGTACGTCTGCTGAGCGCCAAGGGATCCTCCCGGGCGATCTTACGGGGCGCGGGTGCGGCCATTGTCCACGGGAGGACGCCCCACAATGGACGCATGAGGATCTCGGCACGAGCGGATTACGCGGTACGGGCGGTACTGGAGCTCGCCGTACGGCAGGGCGAGGGCCCCGTGAAGGCGGAGGAGATCGCCGGCGCCCAGGACATCCCGCACAAGTTCCTGGAGGGCATTCTGGGTGACCTCCGGCGCGCCGGGATCGTCGACAGCCGGCGTGGCGGGGGCGGCGGCTACCGGCTGGCCCGGGAGGCGTCCGCGATCACCGTGGCCGACCTGATCCGCGCGGTGGACGGCCCGATCGTCTCGGTACGCGGCGAACGCCCGACGGGGCTGGCCTACACCGGCACCGCCCAGCCGCTGCTGCCCCTGTGGATCGCCCTGCGCGCCAACGTCCGCAGGATCCTCGAAGGCGTCACGGTGGCGGACATCGCGGCGGACGCCCTGCCGGAGCCGGTACGGGCGCTGGCGGCGGAACCGGCGGCGTGGGAGAACCCCTGAGCCTCCGCCGAAGTGTGAAATCCGGCGCTGTGAATGGCCGGAGTTCGCCCTGACCGGTTCGCGTGGGGGTTCCTACGATTCGAGCGCCCCGGTCTTCACAGGAAACTCACAGTTTCTTCAAAAGTGAACTACGGACGGCCGCGGGTGCAACCCCCCACTCGATCACCGAACCGGAGAAACCATGGGACCCAGGAGACATCGACTCCTGTTCGGCGGAGCGCTGGCCGCGCTGCTCACCGCCGGGCTGCCCGCTCAGGCCCAGGCCTCGTCGTCGCCCGTCTTCGACGACCCGCCGCCGGACAAGATCGTCATCAACGTCGCCACGGTGAACGGCTCCGGCTGTCCGCAAGGGACCACCGCGGTCGCCGTGTCCGAGGACAACGAGGCCTTCACCGTCACCTACAGCGCCTACCTCGCGCAGGCCGGCGGCAACTCCGACCCCACCGCCTTCCGGCGCAACTGCCAGCTCAACCTGGTCGTCCATGTGCCGGGCGGCTTCACCTACGCCATCGCGAGCGCCGACTACCGCGGCTTCGCCTCGCTCCAGCCGGGCGCCACCGGCACCCAGCGTGCCTCGTACTACTTCCAGGGCTCCTCGAACACCGCCTCAGCCAACCACCCCTTCACCGGCCCCTACAACGACAACTGGCAGGCCACCGACACCACCGACTGGGCCCAGCTGGTCTGGGCGCCCTGTGGGGTCCAGCGCAACTTCAACATCAACACCGAGCTGCGGGTGAGCGCCGGGAGCGCGAACCCCGGCAAGGTCAGCTTCATGACCATGGACTCCACCGACGGCGAGATCAGCACCGTCTACCACCTGGCCTGGAAGGAGTGCCCCGCCAAGTAGCCCGTAACCGGTCACCGGTTGCCGGTCACAGGCTCCCGGGCCGGACCAGCCCGGTCCGCTTGACCCCGCTCAGGATCGGCGTGACCTCCATCGTGGAGACGTGTTCCAGGGCGCCGATCGTGTCGCTCAGGAAGCGGTAGAGCCCGTCGAGGTCGGTCGCCGCGACGGCCACGAGCAGGTTGGCCGAGCCGGTGGTGGCCGAGGCGAACCGCACCTGTGGATGGCGGCTCAGCAGCCGGCCGGTCTCCTCCAGACGGCCGGGGGCGACCGTCATCCACAGCAGCGCCTCGGCGCGGATGCCCAGCCGGGCGAGATCGACCTCGGTCGCGAGCCTGAGGACCAGGCCGCCCGCCAGCGCCTCCAGGCGCCGGCGGGCGGTCAGGGCACTGAGGCCGGCGCGGCGGGCGAGTTCCGTGTAGGAGGCCCGCCCGTCCTCGACCAGCCCGGCGACCAGCTGGTGGTCGACGGGAGTGAGCGCGGGGCGCGGGCCGGCCTCCGGCAGGTCCGGGCGCAGACTGGCCAGCTCCTCCTCCGACAGCAGGCCGCCGCTCCAGTCGAAACCGGCGGGGAAGACGCGCAGCAGCGCGTGCGAGGTCCACGACTGGACCGCCGCGGTGGCCGGAAGGTCGCGCAGCAGCAGGTTGTTGCGGGCGTCCGGCCCGTCCAGGAACAGAATCGTGCAGATCTCGTCGCCGCCGCCGAGGACGTCCACCCAGATCGTGTCGGGGCGGCGGGCCAGGGTGGCGGCGATGGCGCTGATCCGGTTGGGTTTGCACCGGATGCGCAGCGCCAGCGGGATCAGGTCCGGGAAGCACACCGGGTTGCGGACGGCCGTGGCCCGCAGCGTGCCGTCGTGGTAGAGCGGCGCCGCCCGCCGCACCACGGTCCGCTCCGAGACCCCGAGGACCCGGCCGACCGTGCGCCAGGAGGCGCGCGGGGAGGCCAGCATCGCGGCGGCGATCCGGCTGTCGGTCTCGTCGAGCCGATGGCGCGCTTTCTCCATGTCCACGGATGATATGACGCGCATTCTCGATGGCCGGCCCACTTGCTGACTCGTCTTCGCACTCCCGGTGAGGACCGGAGACATCGCAACCGAACCGAGAGCGGCGAGCACCGCCCGCCGCTCAGACCTTGCTCACCGCAGTGGCCCGGAACGTGTTGCGGTAGGCCTGCGGGGAGACGCCGATCGCCGCGTGCAGGTGCTGCCGCAGTGACGTGCCGGTGGCGAAACCGACCTCGGCGGCGATGCGGTCGACCGACAGCTCGCTGGTCTCCAGGAGGTCGCGGGCGCGCCGTACCCGCTGCTGGATCAGCCAGCGCCCGGGGCTCGTCCCCGTCTCCTCCTGGAACCGGCGGGCGAAGGTGCGCCGGCTCATCCGGGCGTGATCGGCCAACTCCCGCAGCGCCAGCGGCCGTTCCAGGTTCTCCAGGGCCCACGCCCGGGTGGCCGCCGTACCCGTGGCGCCCTCGTCCGGCACCGGCAGATCGATGTACTGCGCCTGGCCGCCGTCCCGCCAGGGCGGTACGACACACTGCCGGGCCACGCTGTTGGCGACCGCGCTGCCGTGGTCGGAGCGCACGATGTGCAGGCACACGTCGACGCCGGAGGCTGCCCCCGCCGAGGTCAGCACATCCCCGTCGTCGATGAACAGCACATCCGGATCCAGCGCCACCCGCGGGAACATCCGCCGGAACCGCGGCGCCAGCGCCCAGTGCGTCGTCGCCGGCCGCCCGTCGAGCATCCCGGTCGCCGCGAGCGCGAAGGCCCCCGTGCAGATGGAGACGATCCGGGCACCGGGCCGGATCCGCGCCAGCGCGGCGGCGACCGGTCCGGGCAGTTCCTCCGCGATCCGCGCCATGTCGTACGGCGGTACGACCACCGTGTCCGCACTCTCCAGCGCCTCGGGGCCGTGCCCGACGGTGACGGTGAAGTCGGCGTTGGTCGCCACCGTACGATCCTCGCTCGCCGCACAGGTCACCACGTCGTAGGCACCGGGCACGCACGGAAAGACCCGGTTCGGGATCCCCAGCTCGAAGGGGTAGACCCCGTCGAGAGCGAGCACGACGACGCGGTGCGGGCGGGCGGGCAGGAAGTCGATGTCGGCGGACATGGCACGATTCTATCGCTCGCCGCCTATCCGGCCATCGCGGTATGAGGTGTGCCGCACCCGCTCTCAGTGGGGGAGGGTCGCCTTCGGCGAGGCGACCACCGGACGCCCGTTGGTACCTTGTGCGGATCCATGGAGCAAAGGTGGTGGGTATGGCCGGACTGGAGACGAACCCGCCACGGCTGATGACCCGGCTGCAGCTGGACAACGCGGTCAGGCACGCGCTGCGTACAGCCAGGGAGGCGCAGGCGGTACTGCGCGATCCGAACCGGAGAGCGGAAGACGAGCACGTTCTGGCCGAGTTGCTCCTGGACTTCGGGGAGATGACGGGTTCCCCCGGTTTGTTGCAGCTTGTTGAGCAGACATCCGGCGAGGAGGTGGTCCGCCTCGTGGCGGAGGCGGCACTGTTCGTCCGGGCGCACAACTGGCCCGCATCCCACCTGCGTGCGATCCTCCAAGGGACGTGGGCAGGGCAAGAGCAGCCTCACGCCGGTGAGAGCCTCGTGTCGGAGTTCCTGGAGGATCTCGGAACACTGCGGCTGGTCGAGTCTGGCGACGGGGCCGACTGGGGGTTCCGGATACTCAAGGCCGCTTCGATGGACGACGAGAAGCTGACGGCAGTCGTCAAAGCGGCGCGCTATCTCCTGCAACCGTCCTCTCTCATGGTCTTCGGAGACGTCACGGAGATCCTCGGTAAAGCCGTCTACGCGACGAACGTCAAGCGGTTCAGTGCGTGCCTGGCCCGCATCCGGGCGCTGACGACGGAACGCCTGCCCCCGCCAGGTCCGGGACGGGAAGATCCGCTGGGTGACCGTAGGTCCGAGCCGCGTGTCATCGCCGAGCCGCTCGAGTGGGAGCCGCAAGTGCCCTCGGCTCAAGAGCTGTGGCCTGAAGACTTCGGCCCCGCAGGCTCAGGGGTGCCGGACGATGGTGTCGATCCGAACGGCGCCAGAGATCTCGGCGAACCTGGCAGGCCGCGCAAAGGGCCGCACCTCGGCCTGTAACGCACAGAGCCGGCACAACCGGTCCGCCGGCCGAATCAGCACACTGAGGTTTTCTCAGAGGCTGAGTTCAACGTCTCTGCGGGATCAGGCATGGACCGCTTGGAGTATGCGCGGCCTTCGCCGGTAGGGAGTCACACCGAGTCCGGCAGGTCCATGAGCGCGAGTTCGGCTGGGTCGACCACAGCGGTGATCTCGGTGATGCGGCCGTCGGCGACGGTGAAGGCGAGCAGGGACAGCGGGGTGCCGTCCTCGTTCCAGGAGATGACGCCGGGTCGCCCGTTGACGGTCGCCGCATGTCCGTGTGCCGCGCCGCCGGCCACTCGGGCGCGGCTGGCGACCTCGGTGGCCCCGATCGTGACGAACCGTCCGCCGGGGGTGTGGACGGTGAACTCCACCTCGGGGTGGAGAACTTCCAGCAGCCGTTCGAACCGGCCCTCGCGGGCCGCGGCCAAGAACGCCCCGACCACCTCGCGTTGCTGCTGTCGGTCGCTTGCCGACTGCCGCGCCGCCTGCACCTTCCGGCGGGCGCGGCTGGTGAGCATCTTGGTCGCGTCGGTGGACCTTCCGAGGATGGCGCCGATCTCCCCGTGGGGCACGGCGAACACGTCGTGCAGCACGAACGCCAGGCGTTCGTCGGGGCGCAGCGAGTCCAGGACCGTCAACAGCGCCAGGCCCACCGAGTCGCCCAGTGCCACAAGCTCTTCCGGAGCCGGGCCATCGTCGAGCGTCACGGTGAGTTCGGGCAGCTGGTCGTCGAGGGGAACTGTCGGGCGAGTGCGGCCCGAGCGTAGGAGATCGAGGCTGATACGGCCGACCACGGTGGTCAGCCAGCCGCCGAGATTGTCGATGGCGTCGGCGTCCTGGCGAGACAGACGCAGCCACGCGTCCTGGACCGCGTCGTCCGCGTCGGCGTGCGAGCCGAGCACGCGGTAGGCAACGGCTGTGAGCCGTTCGCGGTGCGCCTCGAATGCCTCGGCGATCGGATCGGCGGGGTGGGCGCCGGACATGGTGTTACCTCCCTGGAAGCTGCTCCGTCATAGGGGTGACGGGCACCAGCCCCGAAACGTAACCCCGACCAAGGAGAGCACCCTGCCATGCAGAACCGACTGAAGAACAAGAACACCAACAACCCCGACGTGTGGAAGGCGGTCGGGCATCTGCAGAAGGCGATCGCCGCCGGGGGCGTCGACCCGAAGCTGCTCGCGCTGGTCCACCTGCGCGCCAGCCAGATCAACAGCTGCTCGGCGTGCGTCTACGCCAGTGTCGCCGGGGGGAAGAAGGCCGGTGACACCGACGAGCGGCTGCACAACGTAGCGGCGTGGCGTGAGGCGCCGTTCTACACCGATGCGGAGCGCGCGGCACTGGCGCTGGCCGAGGCCGCCACTCGGCTGCAGGACGGTGCGGAGGGAGTCACCGACGAGATCTGGGAAGAGGTCAACGTCCATTTCACTGAGGAGCAGATAGGTGCGATCAACCTGGAGATCGCGCTGACCAACTTCTTCAACAGGATCAACCGCACCATCAAGGAACCGGCCGGCCAGACCTGGGGCTGAGCCCAGCGTGGCTCTTACCCGCTGAGGCTTCCCCAGCGAAATGATCTTCGGGCGCTACGAGGCCGGGCAGGCGTGAAGCCCCTGGTAGGACTGGTCTGCCAAGATCATGTCCGCTCGATGCAGAGGCTTCACGTTGGTCAACCACGCTGCCGCGCTCGATGTCCCACGCCACATCGTGGAGTTCCTCGCAGGCTGCTGGCCGCCCATCTCAATAAGACCCTCGTTCGCTCGCGTCCAAGACATGGGGTGAAGCTCCTGGACTCTGTCTTTACGCTTGCCTGTGCGGCATCATGGCGCGTATGCGATGGCGGGGGTTGCGCGCATGGGCCGCTCTATTCGGTCCGTTGTTCTGCGTATCGGTCTTCACGGCAGGACCAGTAGCGCTCAAGGCTGCAAGGGTGACCTGGCCGGGCTGGATTCTGCCCACCTTGGCCGCGACCGGCGGAGTCTTGCTCCTGGTGGCAACCCCGCTCATGCAGGCCCGCCTGGACACGCTTATCGAATGGGTTGGATCGCGGGGGAATCTTGAGCAGAAGCAGGCGGCAGTCCTGGAACTCGTCGGGGGCTCTGATCGCAAGCTGCCACTGGTGCGGGAGGTGCGCGACCGTGCCTTGTTGGGTATCCATCCGGCGATTCCACTGCCGTTAGGTGCGGATCCTCGGCTATCAGTCGAGTTGCCCACGTACGTGCCGCGCGATCTTGATGTGCAGCTGCGGGCCGCGTTGCGGCGCGCGAGTGTTGAGAGCGGGTTCGTTCTTATTATCGGACGTGCTGCGTCCGGAAAAACTCGTCTGGCTTTTGAGGCGATCAATGCCGAACTTGGCGACTGGCGTCTGTTCATGCCGTCGAAGGCCGACCACCTCACCGCATATCTGGCCAGTGGCGCCGACCTTTCTCATACCGTCGTGTGGCTGAATGAGACTCAGGATTTTCTAGGTGCGGGCCAGCTCACTATTGAAACGGTGAGGCGCGTTCTCGCGAATCCCAAACGGCCCGCGGTGATAATCGGAACCATTTGGCCGGAGCATTACTCTCGGCTACGTGGGTCTGTTGGGGGCTGGGAGGGGCGTGACCCAGACCGGGAGAGCGTACGAATCCTTGAACTAGCTCGCCTTTTCACCTTGGATGAGCAGTTCAGTTCTGACGAGCGGGCGCGCGCACATGACTTGGCGCATACTGATCCGCGAATTGAGGAGGCCCTGCGTCACGAAGAGGGCGCGCACTTGGCGCAGGTGCTGGCATCGGCTCCGGAACTGATCCTTCAATGGTTGCAAATATTGGATCCATTAGCGGCCGCGGTCGTAGACGCAGGAGTACTCGCGCGTCGTTGCGGCCATCATGATCCGATTCCGGCCACGCTGCTGGAAACCCTCGCCAGCAGTTGTATGGAGGGTGCTCAGCGGGCGCGCATTGCCGACGCGGACTGGTTTATCGAAGCAGTGGCAGATGCGAGCGAGCCCGTTCGAGGGTCGGTTGCCCCGCTCACGCCCGACGCATCGACGATCGGGCATGTGGATGGATACTGTGTTGCTGACGTCCTCGTCCAATATGCGCAGCATACCGACCCGGACTACGCACATGTGTCCGAGGATCAGTGGCGCTTGCTTATCGACCATTCCGCTGTAGATGCCTGCGTGCGCATCGGGCAGTTTGCCAATTTCCTGGGCCGGTACTCTCTGGCTGAGCATTCCTGGGGACGGGCCGCTACCGCGGGGAATTCCGATGGCATGCTGCTCCTCGGCATGATGACGGAACTCCGAGGAGACTACGAGCAGACCCTCATTTGGTACGAGCAGGCTGCACAGGCAGGCCAGATAGGTGCCATGGAGAACCTGGGCGTCCTGCTCGGAGGACTGGGCAGGACCGCGGAGGCTCGCACCTGGCTGCAGCGTGGCGCGGACGCTGGAAGCGCGAATGCCATGTCCAACCTCGGGTATCTCCTGAAAAGGGAAGGCTCTGTCCCGGATGCCGAGCATTGGTACCGGGCCGCCGCTACGCTCGGCCACGTCGGCGCGATGGTAAATCTGGCCAAAACGCTACACGAACGTGGCGAGGTCGATGCCGCGGTCGAGTGGTACCGCCGTGGCGCAGAGCAGACGTACGCGACCATGGTTGCAAAAGCTGCCGAGACCGGTATCTCGTGGTCGTGTGAAGGCTCCGACGAAGGTCAGTCCGCAGCCCTCCTCGAATACGCTGAAATTCTTCTGGAGAGTGGGTCGCTCGACGACGCCCATGAATGGTTCGAACGAGGAGCCACTCAACTCGGTGACCCGCGTGCCGCTGCAGGCCTAGCGGATCTCCTGGAGGCGCGAGGCCATAGCGAACAGGCCGATGCATGGATCCACAGAGCAGCGGAAATGGCACGTTCACACCTCGCCAGTTATAGATACCTGTTAGTGAACGCGTACGGCGAGGCTGGCGTGTTACGGCATGCCCGTATCATGCATCGGCTCGCCATAAAAAGCGCCGGCGTTGGCGAATCGGCTGACTGTGAGAAATGGGCTCGTCTGGCAGCGGAGTATGGTGACAGAGAGGCTATGCGTACGCTCTGGGAGTTGCTTGACGAACAGGGTAGGCATATCGAGGCGGCCGAATGGCGTATTCGCGGTGGCGGAGAGCAATGACCGCACGCCTTCGTGAAGTTGACTGCCCCTGCAGGCGCAATCGGTCGTCCACCGGCCGTGGCCCCGGCGACCGCTCCGGTCACGCCCGACCAGGACACTTCAGCAAGATCCTGTTAAGAGTCCTTAGGCCACTAGCCTCGGCGGCTTTGGCGAAGTTGGCTGCTGGTCCTTTGATGCGTGTGCGTTGACGGTTCAGGGCCTGGCCGACGACCGCGGTGCCGTCGACCGGCCGCATGATCCTTTGTCACCTGGGTCAACTCCAACTGCGCAGCGGCAGGGCCACCGACCCGCCCACCGTCCTCGTGACCCGCGGAATCCACCCCCAGTTGCTGGACCTCCTCGGACTTCGAAGCGACACAGCCACGCCGCCCGTCGTTCCCTGGGGCCGTGGGCTCAGATGAGGGAGTTGTAGATCTTCCAGCCGGGCCCGACGTTGACGCGCGCCGCGTACGGTGCCGCGGCGTTGCCGGTCCCCCGGTAGAGCCACAGCGCGCCCGCCGTGTCGCGCGCCAGCAGGTCGGCCTTGCCGTCGCCGGTGACGTCACGAGGTCCGGCGAACGCGTTGTAGGTGTTCCAGCCTCCGCCGATCAGGGTGCGGGCGGCGAAGGGGGCGGTGGCCTTGCCGGTGCCGCGGTAGAGCCAGAGCTTGCCCGTGGTGTCGCGGGCGACCAGGTCGGCCCTGCCGTCGCCCGTCACGTCGCTCGCGCCGGTCAGCGCGTTGTAGGTGTTCCAGCCTCCGCTGATCAGGGTGCGGGCGGCGAAGGGGGTGGTGGCGTTGCCGGTGCCGCGGTAGAGCCAGAGCTTGCCCGTGGTGTCGCGGGCGACCAGGTCGGCCCTGCCGTCGGCGGTGAGGTCGCCCGTGCCGGTCAGCGAGGTGTAGGCGCCCCAGCCGGGCCCGACCTTCCTTCGGGCCGCGAACGGAGCCGCCGCGTTGCCGGTCCCCTGGTACAGCCACAGCGTGCCCGTGGCGTCGCGGGCCACGACCGAGCCGCTGCCGTCCGACATCACCCGCGAGACGCTGGTGATCAGGTTGTACGTGTTCCAGCCGGGGCCGACGCCGAGCCGCTTCGCGAGTGGCGCCGCCGGCACGCCTGTGCCGTGGTACTGCCACAGCGTGCCGGAGGTGTCCCGCGCCAGCAGTGTGCCGAGCTGCGCCGGCGGCGGGGTGCCCGTGCCGCTGACCGTCTCCAGCATCGCGCCCTGCCCGGCGTCGCCGGTGATCTCGTAGGACGCCGACCGGGCGCCGACGGTGGTCGGCGAGAAGGTCACGGTCTGCCGCACGCTCTGCTCGGGACCGATGACCAGGCCCTCGGGCAGCGGGTCCGCGCTGGTGAACACGCCGGCCGGCGCCTTCGCCTTGGTGATCGTGACCGGAACGTTCCCGGAGTTGGTGATGGTGAACGACTTGGTGACCGATGTGCCGCGGGTGACCCCGCCGAACGCCAGCGACGGGGGAGTGAGCAGCAGGTGTCCGTGGCCGCTGATCGCGTTGCCCTCGATCGGGATGGTCAGCGTGCCGCTGGTGCTCGTCAGCGTGATCGACGAGGAGTGCCGGCCGGTGGCCGTGGGCGCGTAGCCGACGCGGAGCACGACCGAGCCCTGGGCCGGGACGACCGCCGGGTCCGCCGGGTCGGCGCTCGGCAGGTTGTCCGCGCTGAACGGCCCGGTGGGCGAGGCGATGGAGGTGATGGTCTCCGGCTCGGTGCCGGTGTTGGTCACCTGGACGTTCGCGGTGGCCACGGTCCCCGTCGGCTGGTTGTCGAAGGACACCGTGCCCGGGAACGCGGCCAGCCCGGCCTTGGTCCCGACGCCGTGCAGGCTCAGCGCGAACGTGCCCGCGCCGGTGACGACGGTGAGCGTGCCGCTCGCGCCCAGGACGGCGGTCGGCCTGAATGTGACCGGCACGGTGAGCTGCCCGCCGGCCGGGATCGAGGGCGGCAGCGACGAGGTGTCCGCGGTGAACGGGCCCTCGACGCTCACCGACTTGATCGCCAGCGCCTTGGACGGGTTCTGGTTCTCCGTCAGGACGACGTCGGTGCTCGCCGTGTCGCCGACCTGTGCCGTCCCGAAGTCGACCGGTCCGCCCTTGAGGGGGCTGCCCACCGGGTTGCCGTAGGCGTAGACCTTGCCGTCCCGTGTCCCGACGAAGACCTGGTTGCCGTCGGTCGCCGGGACGGCGAACTTCGGCGCGGTGCCGATCGGCGCGGACCACACCAGCTTCAGGACGCCGTTCGCGTCCGGCACCGGGTTGTAGGCGCGCAGCTGGGCGTTGACGCCCGTCGGGCCGCCCGACCACACGACCCACACCAGGGCGCTGCCCGAGCGCGTCCCGTCGGAGGTGACCACCGGCGAGCCGCTGGTGTAGGGGAAGGAGTCCTGGCTCGCGCCCGCGACGCTCAGCGCCGGGTCGCCCTTGGTGGTCACGCCGCGGTGCAGCGCCGTCAGCGAGCCGCCGTTGCCGACGACGTACACGTAGCCGCCGTCACCGCCCCAGACCGCGGGGTGGCCCCACTGGCCCTTCAGCGGTCCGGTGACGCCGACGACCGCGTCCGTTCCGCCGGGGCCCTGCGAGCGCCCGCCGAGGTGGTCGCGGTCCAGCAGGAACACCCGGCCGTCCTTGCCCTGCTGCACCAGCAGGTGCGGGTGGGAGGCGGTGCCGAAGCTGTCCGGCAGGCCCACCGGGCCGCCGGAGGCCAGGTCGGTGTCGAGCTGGTCGAGCGTCGGCGCGTTGGACGGGCTGAAGAAGTCCGCGGCCTTCAGGCTCTGGTCGGGCTGCACCTGGAGCCGGACCACGGACTCCGCGAGCGTGCCGGGCGGCGAGGTGCCCGGGCCGGGCGCCGGACTGACGCCGTTGCCGGTGGCCACGAAGATCCGGCCGGGACCGTCGGAGACCAGCCCGCCGCCGGACTGCCAGATGCCGGCGCCGCTGTTGCTGGCGCCGGTCTCCGCCGCCCACATCGACGTCACCGAGGGCGACGTGGTGCTGACGCCGACCACGTAGCCGCGGTACGGCTTGGCGTCGCAGTGCCCGCCGAAGCCCGCGTACACGATCCCGTCGAGCAGCAGCAGCCCCGGCCGCTGCATCTCGTACGCGGGCAGGAACGACTGGCTCGGGTCGTTGGACGCCGAGCCCTGGATCGTCACGGGGAAGCCTTGCTTCTCCGCGCCGGTGACCGGGTCGAGCGCGTGCATGTACCAGTGCGGGTTGAGCGCGTTCGGGCCGTCGTCGACCTTGGTCGTCAGGTAGACCGCGCCGGTCGCCGGGTCGTACACCGGAGTGCCGGTGCTGCCGACGTTCGGCGCCAGGTCGCCACAGCTGAGCGTCGCGGCCGGCCACGCGGGCCCGAAGTTCCGCTGCCACAGCACGGCGCCGGTGGTCCGGTCCAGGCCGTAGGCCACGTTGTTCTCGGTGACCGCCACCACCGTGGCGCCGACCACGATCGGCTGCGCGTAGATCTGCCCGTCCAGCTGGGCCGGGGCCTTCCACAACTGCCCGAACGAGGATGACCGCACGTCCCCCGCGCCCAGGCCTCCCTCACCCTGGTCCCAGCCGGTCCGCAGCGAGTCCACCGACCCGGTGGTCTCGCTGGCCTGCGCCTGCGAGACCCCCACGCCGATCAGCCCCGCCGTCAGCGCGCCCGCCACCGCGAGGACCAGCCCGCGCCACCCGGCGCCTCTCTTCCGTATGCCACCGCGTCTGTCGGCACCCACGACGAAAACCCCCTCCGATGCCCGGTACTTGAAGTCCCCGCGGCCGCGCTCCCCACGCGACCACCCTCCCCCGAGCCGCCCGGCGCCTCAGGCGGCCTCCTCATACGGAAGGACGCGGCGCGCGGTCGCAGCCCGCGCATCAAACCACACAATCCACCCCACGTGACGTGGTTGCTCCTTTCACCTTCGGGCGGCGGGTGGCAGCCTCCCGCGCCGGGCCGAAGGTTCGTGCTCACCGCCGGCTTCTTCTGGCCTCGTCCGCCCACTCCTGTCCTGTCTCGGTCCGGTGCTGGGGTGATCACGCCTGGGTGGACAGAGGCGACGCGATTTCAGTGCTCGGGCATGGTGGAGTCCCGGCGCAGTGGTCGGGTTCTCCAGGTCTTTCGGGCCGACGTCGGCCAGACAGTCGCCGCCGAGTGCGACGGCCAGGGCCACATCCAGCAGGATCTTGCCCGGATCGTGCACGGCCCGCCGCTTGCGCCACGGCGTGAGTGCCGCCGATATCGCGGTATCCAGGCCGGACTTGCGGACCGTCTCGACCAACAGCACCGAGCCGGCCTGGGCAACCACCCCGTGACCGCCACGCCCGACACGGACACGCGGGTAGGACCCGCTACTCTTCTTCACCTGGGAAGTGCCTCTTCCGCTACCACGTACAGGACCCTCAGCAAGTCCTATCGTTGCAGCTCAGGGGCACTTTCTGCTTTCTCGATCAGCTGTCGGACGGCACCCCTCGTGAAAGCCCGAGGTTAATGCGGAGGCTTGATGAAGCTGCTCCTCACCGACTCCGGTGTCAGGAACGAAAGCATTCTGGCGGCGCTGGTCGATCTCCTCGGCAAACCGATCGCCGAGGCCGACGCCCTGTGCATCCCCACCGCCGGGTACGGGGGCCCGTACGGGAATCCGGGCGGGCCATGGCGTTTCATCAGCGGACGGTCCCCCAGTCCCATGACCGAGCTGGGGTGGAGGTCTGTGGGCGTGCTGGAGCTCACCGCGCTGCCCGGCATCGACAGGGAACGCTGGGTCTCCTGGGTCCGGGAGGCGGACGTCCTGCTGGTGAACGGCGGCGACGCGCTGTACCTGTGCCACTGGATGCGGGAGTCCGGACTGGCCGACCTCTTCCCGTCGCTGCGCGACACGGTCTACGTGGGGCTCAGCGCCGGGAGCATGGCGCTGACGCCCCGTGTGGGGGAGTTCTTCGTCGGCTGGGAGCCGCCCACCGGCGACGACGCCGCGTTGGGAGTCGTCGACTTCTCCCTCTTCCCGCACGTGGGCAGCCCCGACTGCCCGGAGAACACCATGGCCGAGGCGGAACGGTGGGCCGCCGGGATAGCGGGTCCGGCATACGCCATCGACGCCCAGACGGCCATCAAGGTGACCGACAGCGGCGTCGAGGTCGTTTCCGAGGGGAACTGGAAGCTGTTCGACCCGGTGGGATGAACCTGGGCGCGGTTCTCGCTCGCCGCCTATCCGGCCATCGCGCGCAGCAGTGCCGCCGTACGCGCGTCCGCCGGGAAGAACGTCTCGACGGCGATCTCGTCCAGCGTCACGTCCCTCGGTGATCCGAACACCGTGGTGGTGTAGAGCAGGGCGAGGTCGCCGTGCTCGGTCGACAGCCGCAGCGGAACCACCAGATCGTCGTGGAACGATCCGCCGTCCCGGGCCTCGTCCGTCCCGGGTGCCGGGTAGCTCTCCAGTTCCGCGAGCAGTTCGGCGAGCCCCGCGGCCGACGTCCGGTCCAGCTGGCGGCGGACCCGGCGCAGTACGTGCGCACGCCACTGCGCGAGGTTCCGGATGCGTCCGGACAGGCCGTCGGGGTGCAGGGTCGCCCGCAGTACGTTCAGCGGCGGCCCGGTCACGTCCGCCGGGACGTCACCGAGGAACAGTCCCATGGCGCGGTTCGCGGCCAGCATCTCCCACCGCACGTTGACGGCGAGCGCCGGATTCGGTTCGTGCCCGGCGAGCACGGCCTCCACCGCCTCGCGCGCCGCGCCGAGATCGGCGTAGGCGCGTTCGCGGTGCACCGGCGCGAAGCCGGCCGCCAGATAGAGCGCGTTGCGCTCCCGCAGCGGCACGTCGAGTTCGTCGCACAGCCGCCGGATCATGTCCCGGCTCGGGTTCGCCCGCCCGGTCTCGATGCAGCTCAGGTGCCGGGTCGACAACTCGGCGGCGAGCGACACGTCGAGCTGCGAACGCCGGCGCCGCTCCCGCCAGCGCCGCACCAGCATCCCGACCGGCTCGGTGGTGGTCGTCGTCGTCATGAACCTCAGGCTGCCCGGCGGTGCGGGCCACGGCAATGACCTCGCGGGTCATCGACAGCACGCACCGCGCACCTTCAAAGTCGGGAACCGGCAACCCACTTCACCGTGAAGGGACGACCACCATGACCGAGACCGCCGAACGGCTCGACGAGTACGTACGGTTCTGGAACACCGGCACCGAGCAGGAGCAGCGCGCCTGCGCCGAAGCCGCCTTCGCCGACGGTGTCGAGTACCGCGCCCAGATCGGAATCCTCAGCGGGGCACAGGCGCTGATCGACTTCCGCAACCAGTTCGCCGCCCACATGGGCCCGGTCACGCTCCGCCTCCGCGAGCAGCCCCAGGTCCACCACGGCCGCGCCCGGCTCCGGTGGGAGATCCTGACCGGCGCCGACGCGGAGACCTCCTTCGCCACCGGAACCGACGTCCTGCACCTCGACGAGGACGGCCGGATCAGCTCCGTCACGGTCTTCCTGGACCGGGCGCCCGAGGGTTTCGACCCCGCGGCGCACGACTAGACCGCGTTGTGCCGCCGGGTCCGTACGAGTACGGCCCTACGCCTCGCGCCCTAGTCCCGTCGCCGGATGTGACCGGGTGCGTCACGTCATAGCCTCGGCGTATGGCATCAGTTGACTCTCGCCGCAGCGAACCCCGAAGCCAGGAGCAGCGCAAGCACGAGGCCCTGGAACGGCTCGCGCGGGACAATGACGTATGGGTCGCCACGGCCGACGGCACCGGCGAGCCGTGCCTCGTGCCGCTCGCCTTCTGGTGGGACGGCGAGAGCGTGTGGCTGGCCACCCGCGACACCAACCCGACCGGGCGCAACCTCCGTGCCTCGGGCCGGGTCCGGCTCTCCTTCGGCCATACCCGGGACGTGGTCCTGGTCCACGGCACCGCGCGCATGCTGACCCGGGAGGAGCTTCCGGTCGGGGTGGGCGACGCCTTCGCCGCCAAGGACGGCTGGGACCCTCGCGAGGACCACCCGTCGTACGTCTTCTTCCAGGTCACCCCGCAGGTGCTGCAGGCATGGGGAACCGTTCCCGAGCTGGCCGGGCGGACCCTGATGCGCGACGGGAAGTGGCTGGTCTAGGGCTTCAGCCGGTCACGGGCTTGCCGAGGCGGATCTGGGTGTCGCAGCCGATGTCCTGGTGGTACGTGGTGGAGCCCTGCCGGTACTCGTAGCGGCAGGTGGTCAGGTCCCCGTGCACCGTGCCGGTCACCTTGACCCGGGCCTCGTAGAACAGGTCCGACGTGCCGTGCGACTTGAGCCGGATCGAACTGCCCTTGTGAGGGCGGACGCCGACGTCCGTGTCCCCTACGGGGATCACCCCGTAGGGGTGACCGTCGGCACCGACAACCCGGTAACCCGTGACGCGCAGCCCGGCCGGCACATGGACGATCTCCGCGCTGAGGACGGTGAGCGGCTTCCCCGAGTTGTTGGACATCTCCGGCATGGTCACCCGGTACTCCTTGCCGACCTGGGTGTGCTCGTACCCGACGAGGGCGCTGGCCTGCTCGGCGCCCTCCAGGGCCGTACCCCCGCCGTCGGAGCACGAGGTGAGGACGGCGGCGCTCAGCGCCAGGAACACGGCGAAAAGGCGTCTGGACATGGCTGGATCTCCCCGTTGATCTCGCGGTACCGGGATCAAATCACGCCGTTCACGGCATGTGGAGGTGGGGTGGAGGAAGAGTGTGCGAGTGAGATCGGACCGAGATCCGACGGTCCTCACTTCAGCAGCGCCGCGAAGACCAGATCCACGCCGATCCACAGCCAGAAGAGGCCCCCGACGACGTTCCACGCGACTCTGGCCACCACGAACGGCAGCCAGTCCGCGTGCGCGGCGCCGACCGCCCCCTCCGGGTCGTAGGCGAGCTGGATGCGCTGGAGCTTGCGCTTGCAGACGTATCTGTGCGCCCCGCCGTCGGCGTCGGTGTACCGGTACGCCGTCTTCTTGCCCTCCTTGCCCACGGCCACGGCGAGGACGGTGATACCGCGTCGGCTCAGGACGACCCTGCGCACGACCTCCGTCACGCCCGAGACCGGCATCACGATGCCGACGGTCAGCGGGACGGTGCCGAGGACCGCGATGACGACGCCTCCCACGCCGTATCCGGTCCCCACCCAGACCAGGTATCCGAGGTAGGCGAGTGCGACGAGCGCGCCGAGGGCCACGAGCCAGTACAGGACCCGTTCCCGCGGTGAGCTCGTGATCCTGGCTCTGGCCGCGGGGTCCCGTTCCTCCGGCAGCGCGGCGGTCAGGGCGGTGATGAAGGCGGTGGTGGTCACCCGGTTGCGGCCCGCCATGCGATGCATGGTGCCGTCGGTCAGCAAAACCTCGGCCACCCGCGGCTCGGCGTTGCGCACCTCCCGGATCGCGGAGAGCGGGATGTCGACCTTGCGGCCGGAGTAGGTGATGTGAACGCCGTCAGCGTCGAACCGAGCGGAGCCGCCTCGGCCGTTGAGAATGATCGACATGATCACATGACAGCCGAGGGTGGCCGAAAGTTGCCCTGCCTACGGTCACTTTCCGGCGTACGTAAGGAAGTTGGCCCAGGCGGCGGGGGAGAGGGCGAGCTGGGGACCCCGGCGGTTCTTGGAGTCGCGGATGTGGATGGTGGTGGGGCAGGGGGCGACCTCGACGCAATCGCCGGAGCCGCCGCTGCTGTAGCTCGACTTGTGCCAGGAGAGGGCGACTTCGATGCAGTCGCCGTCTCCGCCGCTGCTGTAACTACTCTTGAACCACGACAGGTTGGTGGTGCTCATAGGTCCCCTCGCATCCGCTGCAACAGGCTCCGGGAGTCTTCCAGCGTAAGAGCCTGTGAGCGCATCCTGGCATAGCGCTGCTGGAGGATGCTGACTTCCTTTGGGTCGGATACGAGCAGGCCTCCGCGTTGCCCTTCGCAGTAGGCGAACCACTTGTTCTCCGGGGTCTCCATGAGCTGCACTGGACCGTCGAGCCCCGCGTGTGACTCCCGTACCGTGGGCATGACCTGGACCTCGACATTCCGCAGCTCAGCGAGCCGCAGCACATGATCGATGAGCTCCCTGGTGACCTCCACCCCGCCCGTCCGGCGCAGGAACACCCCCTCCTCCAGGATGAAGCTGAGCGCCGTGTTGGGGCGCTCGCGCAACAGTCGCTGTCGGTCCGCTCGGGCCACCCACTGCGCCTCGATCTGCTCGTCGTCCAGCGGCGGCAGTTGCTGTGTGAACAACGTTCGCGCGTATGCCTCTGTCTGCAACAGGTCTGGAAGCAACCGGCATTCGTAGGTGTACAGCGTGATCGCCGAAGCCTCCATCCGCGCCCACCGCCGAAACCAAGCCGCCAACCCCGGCTGCCGAGCCACATGCCCCGCCGCCCGCCGTAAGGCCCCCGTGTTGCCCAGGGCCTCCTCCGCCGCCTCGACGAACGACTCGTCCGGCATCCTCCTCCCCAGCTCCACCGATGCCACCGTGTGTTTCGAGAACCGCACCCGTTCCCCGAACTCCTCGCGGCTCAGCCCGGCATGTTCGCGCAACGCCTGGACCACCGCCCCGAAGGTCCGCAGACTGTCCGACGACTCCGGCTCCGCTCCATCGCCCACGTAGGCCACCTCCCGACCCCATGGTGACGGCGAGTCACCGGTACGGTCCAGTCCGTGACCGTGTACGCGGGCCCGGCGTACGCGGCTCTCACCTGGAGAAGTGCCCTTTCCTGGCGGCAGATTGGGGGCATGGACGCACCCCCCACCACCGTCACGGTCAGTCGAACACTCGCTCAGCGGCTCAGTGGCACCCCGCGGGGTGCCCGGCTCGCGAGGCATCTCGCCGTCGCGCAACTCCACGCATGGGGTGGCCGGTTCGCGTCGGCGGAGGTGATCGACAAGGTGTCGGTGATCGTCGCGGAGCTGGCGGCGAACGCCGTGACGCACGGACGCGTGCCGGGGCGGGACTTCGAGCTGCGGCTCTCGCTGGTGACGGGGAGCGTGCGGGTCGAGGTCACCGACACCCTGGCCGAACGGCGGCCGCCCGGCCCCCGGGACGTGCGGCCGCCGGGGCCGCTGGACGCCGGTGGGCGCGGGCTCGTGCTCGTGGACGCGCTGGCCGATCGGTGGGAGGTGCTGGAACGGGACTGCGACGGCGCACCGGGCAAGACCGTACGGGCCGAGGTGGACCTGCCGTTTCGTCGCAGAACCTGAGCCGGGCCCCGGGGAGGCATGTCCCGGGGCCCGGAGGACATCAGCTGGAGACGCCGAGGGTGAGCGTGCCGGTGTAGCCGGCGGTGGTGGAGCCGGTGACGGTCATGAGGCCCGAGGAGGCGCCTGCGTCGTCGTAGACCGAGTCCTGGGCGAGGGTGGTCCGGGTGACCGTGTTGGCCGAGTAGGGCGAGACCTTCGCGACGGCCGTGGTGATGGTCTCGTTGATGAAGAGCTGACCGGTGTGCACGGTCGTACCGCCGGTGAAGGAGCCGTTGGACGTCAGGGTGACGCCGGTGTGGACCTTCACGTGGATGTGGATGCAGCGGCCCCGGTACCAGCCCGGGTAGATGGTGGTGATGTTGGCGACGCCGCTGGAGTTGGTGAGGACGCCGCCGCGCAGGAAGGTGCCGTCGTCCGCCTCGCTGTGGCCGTTGGCGCCGACGTAGCCCGAGTACTCGCCGAGCGAGTCGGCGTGCCAGACCTCCACGAGGGCGTTGGGGATGACGGTGCAGGCGGAGTTGACGACGGTGAGCGCGAGCTTCAGTGCGATGCCCGCCTTGCCCTCGGTGATGTCGGTGCGGACCAGCGCGCCGTCGAGGTAGTAGGGGCCTTCGGTCTGTTCCTCCGTGAGCGTGCAGACCGCCGCGGCGGCGGCCGGCTGGAGGTCGGGGGCGGCGGCTGCCGCGGGGGCCTCGGTCGAGACCGCTGCGCCTACGGCCAGGGCAGCGGCGGTCGTCCCGGTGGCGACGAGTACGGTACGGCGGCCGACGGAGCGGGCGCCATCTGAGGTGTCTGTCATGGACACGGCACCGTAGGAAGGGCTCCTGTCGGCGAGCTGTCAGTTTCGTAAAGTGAGCAGCCGTCAAGTCTTGAGTTGAGACAGTCGAATTGGCGGTCGCTGTTCGACATTGCGGACCATGGGCAGGCGTTCACTCATGGGTCGTACCCGCACGCACCGCACTCTTCGCCGGTACCGGGCGTGAAGGGGCCATTAGGGTAGTTCGCCGCGACGAGGGCACCCCTCGACCGGCGAGGGCTCGCGGGAATCGGCACGGGTCCGGGTCTAATCGCGCCGGAGAACCGAGACACCGCACGGGAAGTGCCGGGTGGCGAGGAACTTCGAGGCCGCAACCACGTCCCGCAGCGCTGGAGGAAGATTTCCATGGGTGCCACCCCGCCTCTGCCGAAGCCGTCCGGTCCCTACCTGGGCAAAGGGCTGCTTCCGGCCGACTTCTATTCCTTCGAGGAACTGCTGACGGACAGCGAGCGGGAGAAGATCGAGCGCGTCCGTGAATTCCTCGGCACGCAGGCCGCTCCCCTCGTCGACGACTACTGGGCCCGGGCCGAGTTCCCCTTTGAGCTGGTGGCGGGATTCGGCGGGCTCGGGCTCGTGGACTGGGCGGACCCGGACTCCGCGGAATCCAAGCCGAGCAATCTCCTCTCGGGATTCCTCGCGCTGGAATTCGCGCACGCCGACGCGTCCTTGGCGACCTTCTCCGGCGTGCACACGGGGCTCGCCATGGGCTCGATCCTCGCCTGTGGCTCCGAGGAGCAGAAGCGGCGGTGGCTGCCGGCCATGAGCCGCTTCGAGAAGATCGGAGCCTTCGGGCTGACCGAGCCGCACGGGGGTTCCGACGTGGCCGGCGGCCTGCTGACGACCGCGCGCCGCGACGGCGACGGCTGGGTCCTCGACGGGGCCAAGCGGTGGATCGGCAACGCGACCTTCGCCGACCTGGTCGTCATCTGGGCGCGGGACACCGAGACGAACCACGTGCTGGGCTTCGTCGTGGAGAAGGACACCCCCGGCTTCACGGCGACGAAGATCGAGAACAAGATGGCGCTGCGGATCGTGCAGAACGCCGACATCGTGCTCGACGGCTGTCGCGTTCCGGAGGCCAACCGGCTGCAGAACGCGAACTCGTTCAAGGACACCGCCAACATCCTGCGCCAGACGCGCAGCGGGGTGGCCTGGCAGGCCGTGGGCGTGATGTTCGGCGCGTACGAGATCGCGTTGCAGTACGCGAAGGAACGCGAGCAGTTCGGGCGCCCGATCGGAGGCTTCCAGCTCGTCCAGGATCTGCTGGTCAAGATGCTCGGCAACGCCACGGCCTCGTGCGGGATGGTGACGCGCCTGGCCCAGCTGCAGGACGCCGGGATCTACCGGGACGAGCACTCCGCCCTGGCGAAGGCCTACTGCACCGTGCGGATGCGGGAGAGCGTCGGCTGGGCCCGGGAGCTGCTGGCCGGCAACGGCATCATCCTCGACTACAAGGTCGGCCGCTTCGTCGCCGACGCCGAGGCCCTCTACTCGTACGAGGGCACCCGGGAGATCCAGACCCTGATCGTGGGACGCGCCGTCACCGACGGCCTGAGCGCCTTCGTGAAGTGACGGTGACGGCGATGACCAACGAATCCGTGACCACCGAATCCGTCTTCACCGGCCTGAAGGTCCTCGACGCGTCCTCGTTCATCGCGGCACCGGCCGCGGCCACCGTGCTCTCCGACTTCGGGGCGGACGTCATCAAGATCGAGCCGCCGGGGACGGGCGACCCCCAGCGGCGGCTGAGTTCCGTGCCGCCCAGTCCGCAGGCACAGGCGAACTACAGCTGGCACCTCGCCAACCGCAACAAGCGTGGCATGGCGCTGGACCTGAAGTCGCCGGCGGCCGTCGAGGTCCTCAAGCGGCTCGTCGAGTGGGCCGACGTGGTCATCACCAACTTCCCGCACGGCACCCGCGAGAAGCTGCACCTCGGCTACGAGGAGGTCTCGGGCTGGAACCCGAGGGTCGTCTACGCCGACCTCACCGGTTTCGGGGACACCGGTCCCGACGCCCGGCAGCCGGGCTTCGACCTGACCGCCTACTGGTCGCGCAGCGGCCTGCTGGCCTCCACCCGCGACGCGGGCGCACCGCCGACCGTGCCGGTCTGGGGCAGCGGCGACTACACGACGGCGATCGCCATCTACGCGGCGATCACGACCGCCCTCTATCGCCGCGAGCGAACGGGACAAGGGGCCGACGTCGGGACGTCACTGCTCGCCACGGGCGTCTGGGCCACCGGAACCCTCGTGGCCGCCGCCCTCGCCGACGGCACACCCTTCGAGCTGCACGACCGGAAGGTACCGGCGAACCCGCTGAACAACCCCTACCGGACCGCGGACGGCGAGTGGCTCATGCTGGTCGCCTCACCCGCGCGCTGGCAGGGGCTGGCACGCGCCGTCGGACATCCCGAACTGCTGGAGGATCCCCGGTTCTCCGGCCTGGAGGGTCTGGTCGAGCACTCCGCCGAGCTGGCCGAGCTGCTCGACACCGCGTTCCGCTCGCGGCCCTTCGCCCACTGGAAGGACGCGCTGGACCGGGAACGCATCACCTACAGCCTCATCCAGACGCCGGAGGAGGCCGCGCGGGACCCGCAGCTGCGCGAGAACGGCATCGTCGTGCCGCTGGCCGGAGCCGGCGGGCTGACGGAGACCGTCGGCAGCCCGGTCAACCTCCGAGGGGTGCCGAAGGTGCCGGCGAGACGAGCGCCGGACCTGGGCGAGCACAACGACGAGATCCTCGCCGAGCTGGGATTCGGCCCCGCCGAGATCGCCGAACTGCACGCCGGGGGAGCGGTCCCCGACGCCCCGGCGACGGAGCCGCCGCGCTGAACTCTTCATCTGGGCTTCGCCTGGAAATCGTCTGGACGAAGGGATCCGGCCGGTCGGCGTTTCCCGGGCGGCACAGGGGCCGTTGGTAGCGTCCTCGTACCCCGTGCCGTCCGACCGAGAGAGACCTGATGTCCCCGACGATCCGCAGGGCCGTGATCCCCGCCGCCGGACTGGGCTCCCGCCTGCTGCCCCTGACCAAGGCCACGCCGAAGGAGATGCTCCCCGTCGGCGACAAGCCGGTGATCGAGCACACCGTGCGGGAGCTGGTGGACTCCGGGATCACCGACATCACCATCGTCGTCTCGGGCGGGAAGAGCCTGATCCAGGACCACTTCCGGCCCAACCCGGCGCTCGTCGAGCAGCTGCGCCGCGACGGGAAGACCGCCTACGCGGACGCCGTCGAGGAGGTCGCCGAGCTGGCCCGCAAGGGGCACATCACCTACCTCGACCAGTACGGCCCGTACGGCAACGGCACACCCGTGCTGAACGCCGCCCGTTCCTTCGGCGACGAACCCGTCCTCGTGCTCTGGCCCGACGACGTGTTCGTCGCCGAGGTGCCCCGCGCCCAGCAGCTGATCCGCGCCTACGAGCAGACCGGCTGCCCGGTGCTGGCCCTGCTGCCGATGGACCCCGCCGACTCCCAGCGCTACGGCGTGCCCATCGTCAAGGAGGACCTCGGCGACGGCCAGCTGCGCATCACCGGCCTGGTCGAGAAGCCCGCGCCGGCCGACGCGCCGTCGCCGTACGCGGCCATCGGCGGCTACGTCGTCACCCCGGGCATCATCGACGAGCTGCGCGAGCAGACCCGCCGCTGGTACGAGCACCGCACCGGCGAGGTGTACCTGACCGACGCCATCAACGCCTACGCCAGCAGCCGGGCCGTGTACGGGCAGGTCATCCAGGGCCGCTGGTACGACACCGGCAACCCGGCCGACTACCTCGTCGCGCAGATGGCCTTCGCCCTCGCCCACCCCGAGTACGGGCCCGTGCTGCGCGGTCTGGTCAGCAAGCTCGACGAGGGCGAAGTGCAGGGGGACGTGCAGCGTACGGTATGATCGTTACAGAGCTGGTCGTCGTAACTCACGGTGGCTGGTGTTGCGTTGGTGGTCCAAGGAAAGACGCCCCGCTTCCTGTGGGGAGATGCAGGTGCAAGGCCTGCCCGGCGCTCGATCCGGTGCCCGTTCGCATTCGATGCGGACGGGCACCGCGCGTTTTCCCCCGCCTCTCGGCAGCTCTCGTCACCTCAGGCAACCCTTTAGGGGTAATTAGTCTGCTTCTTCCCTGTATGTAAGGGATTCGGCTGATATGAACCTTCTGGACAAAGGGCAACTCCAGGGGCGGGGAATGACAACAGCACAGGTCGGTGTAGTGATCCTCGGCGCCGGCCCGGCAGGGCTCGTCCTGGGGAACCTGCTGCTGGGCCGCGGCATCGACTGCGTGATCCTGGAGCGGCGCGACCGTGCCGCGGTGGAGGGCAGGGCCCGGGCCGGATTCCTCGCCGCCCACTCCGTGCGCGTGCTGACGGAACACGGCCTGGCCGGCGGGCTGACGGCCCGCGGAAAGACCCACACCACCTGCCTGTTCCGCGGCGATCGCGGCGAATTCACCCTGGACTACGGCAAGTTGGGCCTCGGTGAGCCGCACACCGTCTACCCGCAGCAGGAACTCGTACGGGACCTGATCGCCGAGTACCTGCGGCGCGGCGGGGAGATCCGGTTCGGCGCCGAGGCCGAGGAAGTGGCCGAGGAGGCCGCGGAGACCAGGGTGCGGGTGCGCGGCGGTGCGGACGTCACCGGACGGTACGTCGCCGGATGCGACGGGCACCGGGGGATCGGCCGCGCCGCGCTCACGGCCCGCGGCACCCGGACCGCCCGCCGGGACCACGGCGTCTCCTGGCTGGCCGTGCTGGTCGCGGCCCCGCCCAGCCTGGAGGCCGTCGGATACGCCCTGCACGAGCGCGGGTTCGCCGGCCACATGGCACGGACGGACACCGTCACCCGGTACTACCTCCAGTGCCCGCGCGGCACCGATCCCGCCGACTGGAGCGAGGACCGGATCTGGACCGAGTTGGCGACCCGGCTGCGGACCGCCGAGTTCGGGCCGCTGCGCCACGGACCCGTCCTGGAGAAGGCGGTCGTCGACCTGCGCTCCGACGTCCTGGAGTCCCCGGGCACCGGACGGCTGTGGCTGGCCGGCGACGCCACCGGACTCATCAGCCCCTCGGCGGCCAAGGGCGCCAATCTCGCCGTCCTGCAAGCCGAGTTGCTGGCCCGCGCCCTCGAAGCGGCGCTGGCACACGGCGACGGAACCGGCCTCGCCCGGTACGCCGCCGACTCCCTGCCCCGCGTCTGGCGGGCCCACGAGTTCTCGCACTGGATGAGCGGCCTGCTGCACGGCCCGGCCGGCGAGGACGACGAGGCCCGCTACGGCCGCCAGTTGCAGTACGCCCGCCTGGAGAGCCTGCGCACCTCCCGCGCCCACCAGGACTTCTTCGCCGAGAACTACACCGGCATCTGACCCCCGGGACCGGCTCGACCGTCCCCGGTTCTCCCTGCCCCACGATCATCGGGAACCCTTCATGAACCTCTCCGTCGTACAGGCATGTCTGACGGAAACCGACCTGGACCGGATCCGGCGCGCGGCCGACCACGTCCGCGACCACGACACCGACCAGGTCCTCGCCGGGCTGCTGCCCGGCCTGACGGCCGACGAGCGGGCCGACGTCGCCCGCCACCTCGGCTACGACCACACCGCCGTACTGGTCTTCCCCGCCTCCCTCGACGGGCTCCGCGACGAACTGCGGAGCGCCGGCCTCGACCCGGGCCCCGTCACCCCGAGCGTGGTGGTGCGTGGGCGGCTGGCCCGGCGCTACGGGGCGGCCGTCGGCGACAGCCCGGTGGGGATCGTGCACGTGCCGGTGGCCGGGCGGACCGTGGAGATCTTCGCGCTGCCCGTGCCGCCCGGCTCCCCGCTGGAGACGGTCGCCGCCGACGAACGGGCCAGCGGCCACGAGTCGCACCACGCCTTCGCCGTGACCGCGCCGGGCCGGGTGATCCCCGCCGGACTGCGCACCCTGCTCACGGAACGCGGCGGCGCGGTCCCGGACGGCGGCGGCTACAACAACCACGAGAACGTCACCGTCCTCTACTTCCGCACCGCCGGCCACCGGCGCTTCGAACTCCGCCTCCCCGGCCGCCAGGAACCCCTCCCCGACCCCACCCTCGCCCTCCTCGGCGTCATGACCGGCGCCTGGGCCACCCAGGCCGTCCGCACCATGGCCGAACTGGGCATCGCCGACCACCTGGCCGCCCACCCCGCCCTGGACACCGCCACCCTCGCGACCCGCACCGGCGCCGACCCCGACGCCCTGCACCGCCTCCTCCGCTACCTCGCCACCCTGGGCCTGCTGACGTCGTCCCCCGACGGCACCCACCACCTCACCGCCCTCGGCGAGCCCCTCCGCACCAGCACCGAGCACTCCCTCCACCCGCTCGCACTGCTCTACGGCGGCCCGTTCTACGACTCCTTCGCCGGGCTCCCGTACGCCGTCAGCACTGGGCAGGAAGCTTTCGCCCACCGCTACGGCCAGCACCACTTCCCCTACTTCGCCGCCCGCCCCGAACTCGGCGACCTCTTCCACCGGGCGATGGCGGCGAGCGCGGAGATGTTCACGCCGGTACCGGACCTCGTCGACTTCTCCGCCGTACGACGCGTCGTCGACGTCGGCGGCGGCAACGGCGCCCTGCTCGGCCGGATCCTCCGCGCCCACGGCCACCTGGCGGGCGTCCTGCTGGAACGCCCGGAGGCCCTGGAGGCGGCCCGGTCGGAACTGGCCGACGTGACGGGCCGCTACACCTTCGTCGCCGGAGACTTCACGGAGTCCGTCCCCTCCGGCGGCGACATCTATCTCCTGTCCCGCGTCCTGCACGACTGGGACGACGAACGCTGCCTGACCATCCTGCGCCACTGCGGGCAGGCCATGCGCCCGGGCGCCGAACTCCTCCTCGTGGAACGCCTGCTGCCCAGCGACACGGCCGCAGCCTGGGACATCCACATGCTGTGCAACGTGGGCGGCCGGGAACGGGAAGAGGCCCACTACGGGCGCCTGTTGGAGGAGGCGGGCTTCAAGCCGACGGCCTGCCATGCGCTCCCCCTCGGAGCCTGGCTTCTGCAGGCCGTGCGGGACTGAGCGCTCCGCCGGCCGCCCGGTTCGTCTACCGCGCCCCGGAAGGGGCGCGGGGGACTGCGCGACCAGCCACGACGGCGCCGCACCCGGGCCTGGTGAGGATGGCAGAGAGCCCATGTGTCATCCAGAATGATCGGATGGTCATGCTGGAGACTCCCCGTTTGATCCTGCGTCGCTGGCGCGAGGAAGACGTTGCGCCCATGGCTGCCGTCAATGCCGACCCCGAGGTCATGCGGTGGATCCGTGACGGCAGCGTCCGCGACGAACAGCAGACTCGCCGCGGGATCCAGGCATGGGAGAGCGAGTGGGAGTCACAGGGCTTCGGCCTGTTCGCCGTGGAAATCCGGTCCACCGGCGAGCTGGCCGGGTTCACCGGCCTTTCGGTGCCCGACTTCCTGCCGGAGGTACTGCCGGCGGTTGAGGTCGGCTGGCGGCTGGGACGCTCCCACTGGGGGCAGGGCCTGGCCACCGAGGCCGCCGCGGCCGCCGTACGGTTCGGGTTCGAGGAGCGAGGGCTGGAGCGGATCGTCAGCATCACGCAAGTGGGCAACGACGCCTCCGAACGGATCATGACCAAACTGGGGATGCATCCGGTCCGTGAGACCGTGAATCCCACCGGCGGTCGGCGCGTACGGGTGTTCGAGTTGTCGTCGGACCAGTACGTCGCAACCACTCGTTGACGGCTGGCGGGTCAGGGCCGGGAGGCGTCGAGCGGCAGATCCCGGTGGAAGACGGCCATGGGCTGACCGGGGCCGTTGTAGTCGTCGACGATCTTCGCGTCGAAGCCGAGGCTGCGATGGAAGGCGATGGAGCCGGTGTTCTCGACTGACGTGATCGCCTTCAACTTCCGTGCACCGTGATGTTCCGCTGCCTCGGCGAACGCCGTGTACAGACGACGCCCGAGACCGGTGCCACGGGCATCGTCCCGGGTGGCGATCAGATGCACGTACCCGGTGCCGTCCGGGGTGACGAACCCGAAGACGTACCCGCGGATTCCGTCCTCGGCCCGGGCGACCAGGCAGGTGGAACCGAACTCCTGCACCAGGGCCAGCAGGTGCAGTGACCGAAGGTCGCGTTCGCCCCAATAACGGGAGTGATCAGTCAGGACCTGGTGGAAGTCCGCCACCGCGGCCGGTGCGATGTGTATCCCCATGACGACGATCATGGCAGGCGCGCCGGCCCGTTACAGGCGAAGGTCCGCACGGGTGGGGCCAGTTGTGACGCAAGTCCGGACCCGTGCGGCCTGTTCCCACCCCGCTCTAGCCGACCTGGCCCATCCCCGCCGCATTGGGCCAGCTCTGGGCATTCGGCCACCCCGTCGCCGGTGCCGGAGCCAGATCCGGGACCGGCGGGGCGGGCGCCGTCATACCCCGTACCTGCGCCGCCGTCAGCCCACCCCGGGCCGGTACCCCGGGCGGTGTGGGCCCGGCCGGTGCGGGAGCCGGGGCCGGAGCGGGGGCCTGCATCTGCATGGGCATCGGGGCGGGTGCGGGCGCCGGTGCCATCGGCGTCACCGGTGCCATCATCATCGGCTGCTGCTGGGGCTGCTGCATCTGCATGGCTGCCGCCGGCATCGGCATCCCGACGCCGCCCTGCTGCGCGGCGACGGGGAGCGGCATGCCGACGCCGGCGGCGGGAGCGGCGGCGAGTCCCGGGACGGGCATCGCGCCGACGGCCTGCGCGAGCTGGATGCCCGCCCCGTTGGTCTCGCTCACCAGCCGGTCCACCGCCGCCGTGCCCGAGCTGTAGCTGGTCCCATTGCTCAGCTCGGGCACGGCGGCTCCCCTCCTGGACCCGTAGAGCACCTGCTCCATGGCGGACACCAGGCGACGCACGTCCACCTCGGGGCGCACCACGAGCCTCAGGAAGCGGCTGGAGGACCCGATCTTGTTGCCGCACTCGCGGACCAGGATCCGGTGCTCGGTGAGCATCCGGTCCCGCACCACGGTGCCCTCGGCGCCGACGGGAAGGCGCACGAAGAGGAAGTTGCCCTGCGAGGGGTAGACCGTCAGGCCGGGCAGCAGGGAGAGCTGGCTGGCCATCTCCAGACGGTCACGGCGCACCTGCAGCAGGCTCTGCGCGTACTCGGCGCCGTGCTCCTTGAGCATGAAGACGACGTACTCGGCGAACGCGTTGAGGTTCCACTTCGGGAGCATCGAGCGGACCTTGCCGGCCAGGGCGGGGTTGGCGACCATGTAGCCGAACCGGATGCCGTGCAGGCCGAAGTTCTTGCCGAGGCTGCGCAGCACGATGACGTTGGGCCGGAGCATGGCCTCCTGGACGACGCTGGGCTCGGCCTCGGCGTCGGCGAACTCCAGGAAGGACTCGTCGATGACGATCAGGTCCAGGTCGGCCATGGCGTCCATGAACTGCACCAGCTGCTGCTTGTGCAGGAAGCCGCCGTCGGGGTTGTTGGGGTTGCAGATGACGGCGACTTTGGTGCCCCGCTTGCGGATGAACTCGGCGTACTGCGCGAGGTCGAGCGCGAAGCCGTTGGACTCCTGGAGCGGGAACATGTCGACGCGCTTGCCGGTCTCCATCGGCTGGTCGGTCCAGCGGCCGAAGGTGGGGACGGGGATGGCGAGGGATTCGCGGACCAGCAGGTGGTCGATCCAGGTGATCAGCTCGGTGGACCCGTTGCCCATGGCCACGGCCTGCGGGGGGAGCTGGAGGAGCTGGCACAGCTCGGCGGTGATGGTGTCGGCGCTGCTCGGGTAGAAGGTGATGATGTCCTTCAGCCGGGCCGCCATCGTTTCCATCATGGCCGGGGTGGGGAAGTAGGGGTTACAGGGGATACAGAAGTCGACCGGGCCGGTTCCGTCGCCTCCCTCGCGTGCCAGTGCCGCCATCGACGGGCTGTGGGCGCCGCTGCGGAACAACGAGGTGACGTTGCCGGCCATTTAACCTCCGTATGAGGCGGGCCCGATGGGGACGTCCGGGCCCGTCGTCTTGGGCGGCCCGCGCGGGGGAGCGCGGGCCGCCCTTGAGTACGGGGGCGGGTGCGGCGCTGTTCAACCCGTGTGAAAAAAGTGTGAGTTTACGTTTCTTCTTGGAACCGGCCTGTGCCGCGCCCCGTAGGGGCGCGAGGCCGTGTCGACGTGCGGCTCCGCCGCGTGGGCGCGACCAGCCCCTTACCGGCCGCGCCCACGCTGTCCCACCTCAGGCCCCGAACGAATGAACCGTCCGGGTCCTGTACACCTGCCCCGGCCGCAGCACCGTCGACGGGAAGCTCGCGTGGTTCGGCGAGTCCGGGAAGTGCTGGGTCTCCAGGCACAGCCCGTCGCCCTGCCGGTAGGTGCGGCCGGAGGTGCCGATGAGGGTGCCGTCGAGGAAGTTGCCCGAGTAGAACTGCAGGCCCGGCTGGTCCGTGGCGATCTTCAGCGTGCGGCCGGAGCGCGGGTCGCGCAGCGTGGCGATGTGCTCGGGCTTGGCGGTGACGCCCTTGTCGAGGACCCAGTTGTGGTCGAAGCCCTTGGCCTGCACCTGCTGGGGGTGACCCGCGCGGATGTCCCGGCCGACCGGCTTGCCCTTGCGGAAGTCGAAGGGGGTGCCGGAGACCGTGGCCAGTTCGCCCGTCGGGATCAGGCCCGAGTCGGTGGGCGTGTAGCGGTCGGCGGCGATCGTCAGCTCGTGGTCCTCGATCGTGCCGTTGCCCTCACCGGCGAGGTTCCAGTAGATGTGGTTGGTGAGGTTGACCACGGTCGGCTTGTCGGTGGTGGCCTCGTAGTCGATGGTCCAGTCGCCGTGCCGGTTCAGGGTGAAGGTCACCTTCGTCCTGAGGGTGCCCGGGTAGCCCATCTCGCCGTCGACGCTCGTGTAGTGGAGGTGCAGGCCGACGTCGGAGCCCGAGGTGAAGCCCTCGATGTCCCAGACCTTCGTGTTGAAGCCCTTGGCGCCGCCGTGCAGGCTGTTGACGCCGTCGTTGACGGAGAGCTGGTAGCTCTTGCCGTCGAGGGTGAACTGGCCCTTGGCGATCCGGTTCCCGTACCGGCCGATGGTGGCGCCGAAGAAGGTGGTCCCGGCGACGTACGCGGCCAGGTTGTCGTAGCCGAGCGACACGTTGGCGTACGTGCCGTGCCGGTCCGGGATCTCCAGGGACTGGATGATGCCGCCATAGGAGAGGACCTTGAGGCGGGTGCCGCCGTTCTCCAGGGACCAGCGGTAGACCTTGGTCCCGTCGGCGAGGGTACCGAAGAGCTCCTTCACCGGCTTCCTGCCTCCCGAGGCGGCCTCGGCCGTGCCCGTGCCGAGGGTGGTGGCGGCGATGCCCGCCGCCGCGGCTCCTGCGATGACCGTGCGTCTGTTCAGTTCCATGTGCGGCTCCCACAAAGGTGGGGCCCCGCCTTTCGGCGGGGCCCGAGCTGACTTACGAACCGGACTTGCGCTTGTTCCACACGTCGAATCCGACCGCCGCGAGCAGGGCGAGGCCCTTGATGACCTGTTGCCAGTCGGTGCCGACGCTGAGGAGGTTCATGCCGTTGTTCAGCACGCCGAGGACGAGACCGCCGATGATGGCACCGAGGATGGTGCCGACACCGCCGCTCATGGAGGCGCCGCCGATGAACGAGGAGGCGATCGCCTCCAGTTCGAAGCCGTCGCCCGCCTTCGGCGAGGCCGCGTTCAGCCGGGCCGCTACCACCAGGCCGGCCAGGGCCGCGAGCACGCCCATGTTCAGGAAGACGTAGAAGGAGACCTTCTTGTCCTTGACGCCGGACAGCTTGGCCGCCGGCAGGTTGCCGCCGATCGCGTAGATGTGCCGGCCGAAGACCGCGTTGCGCATCACGTAGCCGTAGCCGACGACCAGCGCGCCCAGGACGATCAGGATGATCGGGGCGCCCTTGTAGCTGGCGAGCAGCATGGTGAGGACGAGGATCGCGGCGACCAGCGCGGTGAGCTTCAGCAGGAACAGCCGGGTGGGCGGCACGTCCAGGGCGAACTCCTGCTGGCGGCGCCGGTCCCGGAACTCCTGCCAGACCACGGCGGCGATCAGCACGATGCCCAGCAGCAGCGTGATGTTGTGGTAGTTGGTGTCCGGGCCCACCTCGGGGAGGAAGCCGTTGCCCAGGTTCTGCAGCCCGTTCGGGAACGGGCCGATGGTCTGGCCCTGGAGCAGGATCTCGGTGAGACCGCGGAAGAGCAGCATCCCGGCGAGGGTGACGATGAACGACGGTATGCCGAGGTAGGCGATCAGGAACCCTTGCAGCGAGCCGGCCACGGCACCCATCACCAGGCACAGGATCAACGCGACCGGCCACGGCACGCCGTGATTGACCGTCAGCACGGCCGCGAAGGCGCCCACGAACGCGGTCAGCGAGCCGACCGACAGGTCGATGTGTCCGGCGATGATCACCATCATCATGCCGATGGCCAGGATCAGGATGTAGCTGTTCTGCAGGACCAGGTTGGAGACGTTGCGCGGCAGCAGCAGGTCGCCGTCCGTCCACACCGCGAACAGGGCGACGATCAGACCGAGCGCGATCAGCATGCCGTACTGGCGCATGTTGCGGCGCAGCCCGTCCAGGACCATCCGGAACAGGTTCCCGTCGGCGGCCGATCCGCTCCTGCCCGGCGGCGCGGGCGCCGGGCTCTTGGCGGTGACATCCGTGCTCATCGCGTTACCTCTTTGTCCTTCGCCTTGTCTTTCGTCATATGGCGCATCAGCACTTCCTGCGTGGCCTCGGCCCTGGGCACCTCACCGGTCAGGCGGCCCGCGGCCATGGTGTAGATGCGGTCGCACATGCCGAGCAGTTCGGGCAGCTCGGAGGAGATGAAGACGACCGCCTTGCCCTGGGCGGCGAGCTGGTCGATGACCGTGTAGATCTCGTACTTGGCGCCGACGTCGATCCCGCGGGTCGGCTCGTCGAGGATCAGCACGTCCGGACCCGCGAAGATCCACTTGCTGAGGACGACCTTCTGCTGGTTGCCGCCCGACAGCTTGCCGACCGGCTCGAAGACCGTCGGCGCCTTGATGTTCATGGACGTGCGGTAGCCCTCGGAGACCTGCCGCTCCTCGTGCTCGTCCACGATCCCGCGCCGGGCCACCTTGTTCAGCGCGGTCAGCGAGATGTTGCGGTTGATGGTGTCGATGAGGTTGAGGCCGTAGTGCTTGCGGTCCTCGGTGACGTACGCGATGCCGTGCCCGACCGCTTCCGCGACCGACTTGGTACGGATCTCCGTGCCGTCCTTGAGGACCGTGCCGCCGTCGTAGCGGCCGTAGGTCCGCCCGAAGACGTTCATCGCGAGTTCGGTGCGGCCGGCGCCCATCAGGCCCGCGATGCCGACGATCTCGCCGCGCCGGACGTGGATCGACACGTCGTCGACGACCTTGCGCTCGTGGTCGATCGGGTGCCGCACGGTCCAGTTGCGGATCTCCAGGGCCGGTGCCGCGTCCGTCTCGCCCTCGTACGCGGTCCGCTCCGGGAAGCGGTGGTCCAGGTCGCGGCCGACCATGCCCGCGATGATCCGCTCCTCCGTCGTCTCCTTCGACTTCACGTCGAGGGTCTCGATGGAGTGGCCGTCCCGGATGATCGTCACCGAGTCGGCGACCCGGCGGATCTCGTTGAGTTTGTGCGAGATGATGATCGAGGTGATGCCCTGGTTCTTCAACTCCAGGATCAGGTCGAGCAGTTTGCCGCTGTCCTCGTCGTTCAGAGCCGCGGTCGGCTCGTCGAGGATGAGCAGCTTCACCTTCTTCGACAGCGCCTTCGCGATCTCCACCAGCTGCTGCTTGCCCACGCCGATGTCGGTGACGCGGGTCTCCGGGTGGTCGTCGAGACCGACCCGGCGCAGCAGCTCGGTGGCGTGCCGCAGGGTCTCCCGCCAGTCGATGAACCCGCCCTTGGCGTGTTCGTTGCCGAGGAAGATGTTCTCCGCCAGCGAGAGGTACGGCGACAGCGCCAGCTCCTGGTGGATGATGACGATGCCGCGCTGCTCGCTCGCCCGGATGTCACCGAACTTGCAGAGCTCACCCTCGAAGAGGATGTCGCCCTCGTAACTGCCGTGCGGGTGGACGCCGGAGAGGACCTTCATCAGGGTCGACTTGCCGGCGCCGTTCTCCCCGCAGATGGCGTGGACCTCGCCCTGGTGGACGGTCAGCGTGACGTCCGACAGCGCCTTGACGCCGGGAAAGGTCTTGACGATCGAGCGCATTTCCAGGACGGGTCCCGCCATGGTCGTGCCTTCCAATCAGTAGGACAACTAGTGGGGGACAGCGGTCACTTGAGCTCGGCGTCGGTGTAGTAGCCGCCCTTGACGAGGACTTCCTCGTAGTTGGACTTGTCGACGCTCACCGGCTGCAGCAGGTAGGCGGGCACGACCTTGGTGCCGTTGTTGTACGTCTTGCTGTCGTTGACCTGCGGGGTCTTCTTGTTCAGGACGTCGTCGACCATGGTCGCGGCGACCTTGGCGAGCTGCCGGGTGTCCTTGTAGACGGTCTGCGTCTGCTCGCCCGCGATGATCGACTTCACCGAGGCCAGCTCGGCGTCCTGCCCGGTGATGACGGGCAGCGGCTGGCTGCTGGAGCCGTAGCCGTCCGACTTCAGCGCGGCGAGGATGCCGATCGAGATGCCGTCGTACGGCGAGAGCACCGCGTCGACCTTGGCGGACTTGTAGGAGGAGGTGAGGATGTCCTCCATCCGGGACTGCGCGGTCGCACCGTCCCAGCGCAGGGTGGTGACCTTGTTCAGCGCGGTCTGGCCGGACTTGACCACCAGCTGCTTCTTGTCGATGTACGGCTGGAGCACGCTCATCGCGCCGTTGAAGAAGTACTTGGTGTTGTTGTCGTCGTTGGAGCCGGCGAACAGCTCGATGTTGAACGGGCCCTTCTTGCCGCTGTCCAGACCGAGCTTGTGCACGATGTACGTGCCCTGTTCGACACCGACCTTCTCGTTGTCGAAGGACGCGTAGTAGTCGACGTTCTTCGTGCCGAGGATCAGCCGGTCGTAGGCGATGACCGGGATGTTGGCGTCCGCGGCCTCCTGGAGCACGTTGTTCAGGGACTTGTTGTCGATGGCCGCGATGATCAGGCCCTTGACGCCCTGCGTGATCAGGTTCTCGATCTGGGAGACCTGGGTGTCCGGGTCGTCCTCGCCGTAGACCAGCTTGGTCTTGTAGCCCTTGGACTCCAGGTTCTTGACGACGTTCTTGCCGTCCGCGATCCAACGCTCGGAGGACTTGGTCGGCATCGCGATGCCGATCGTGCCGCCCTTGGCACTGCCCCCCTCCTCCTTGCTGCCACCCTCACTGCTCTGCCCGCACGCGGACAGAGTGAGAGCGAGCGAGGCGGCCCCGGCTATGAGGGTGAGGGCGCTTCTACGAGTGCGCATGGTGATCGTCCCTGTTCTTCTCGTCGTTGAGATGTGTCAAGCAAGGTCGGTTTGAAGCGCCCCGAGGGGCAACGCCCCAAGGGGCGCGGGGCTGTAGTCGATGTGCGGCTCCGCCGCGTGGGCGCGACCAGCCACCGACGGCCCGCAGCCCCCATCGCTCATTCAGCGGCACCCTCGACGGGGAACCGGCGGAGAGAACCCGGCAGTCGCGACCCCAGCGGCGCCATCTCCCCGTCCGCCCCGTGCCGCGCCAGCAGATCCAGCGCCAGCCGCCCCCGCCGCACCCGCTCCCGCGCGGTGTCCAGGGTCACGTCCCGCAGATGGGTGCCCCAGGGGTAGATGCCGGGCGCCTTGGAGAGCCCGAACTTCAGGTAGATCGGCGCGCCGCGCCGGATCAGCTCGGCGACCTCGTACATCCGGATGTAGCCGCCGAGGTCGTCGGGGGCCTCGATGTACATGTCCATGGGCGCGCCCGACACCCGCCGGATCTCGGTGAGATGATCGAGCGTCAGGTCGCTCGGCACGTTGACGGAGTCGGCGCCCAGGTGCTCGAAGACGGAGTACGAGGCCGGGTTGACGGGACCGACCAGCGCCGAGACCTTCAGGGTCGTGTCGGCCGGGATGATCCCCGCCTGCCGGGCCCGGTGCAGCGTCCACAGCACGCCCTCGTCGGCGACCAGCAGACACTTGACGCCCAACTCGGTTGCCCGTACCGCGTCCTCGACACACCCGGCGACGGCGTCGTGGCCGCGGGCACGCAGTCCGGCCCCCCGCGAGTCGGAGCGCACCGAGCCGCCGATGTCCCAGGTGCCGCGCGGGCCGGTGAACAGGCAGAGCTCGATGTCCCGTTCGTTCGTCGCGTCGACCATCTCGGTGATCTCGGCGTCGGTGAGCATCCACACACCGCTGCCCTGGCTGATCCGGTGGATCGGCACGTCGAGCCGCGAGGACTCCTTGAGGACGACGGCCAGCGCCTCGGGACCCTCGCAGGAGGGGATCTCGGTGCGCCACTTTCCGCCGCCCGGGAAGCTGTGGGCGGAGGCGTCGGCGGGGTCGAGAGCGGGCGCGCCCAGGCCGAGGGCGGCGAGCGCTTGCTCACCGGGTCGGCGGGCCGCCGTAACGGAAGCGTCGGTCGTCACAAGCTGTCCTTCGTGTTCGGTATTTCGGACAAGGTTCGCGGCTCGGGGCAGAAAAGAAGCTGTGGTGGTACGCCGGCCACGGCGAGGTCAGGGCACGCCGCGACCGGCGTACGGCTAGGGGCGGAGCAGCACCTTGCCCACCTTCGGATCACCGGCCCCCACCAGCTCGATGGCGTGCGGGAACTCGGTCAGCGGCAGCTCGTGCGTGACCAGCGGCAACGGGTCGAGGAGACCGGCTGCGAAGACGCGGACCGTGTGCGACCAGGCGTCCGGCGGCGCCCCGAAGACGGTGTGCACCTCCAGTTGCCGTACGACGAGATCGGTCGGGTCCAGACCCTCGGCGCCGGCGGCCGGGATCCCGGTCAGGACCAGGCGTCCGCCGCGCCTGAGCAGGGAGGCGGCGGTGCGCGCGGCGGACGCGGACCCGGCGGTCTCGATGACGACGTCGAAGTCGTCGGGAAGCTCCTGGTCCTTGGTACGGAAGTCGGTGGCGCCGAACGACCGGGAGAGCGCCTCACGGTCGTTCCTGGTCCCCACCACCAGCAGCTCGCCCGGCGAGACCGCGCGCAGGAACTGCACGGCGAACATCCCGAGCGTCCCGGTGCCGACCACGGCGACCCGCTCACCCGGCTGGGCGTTGCCCTTGAGCGCGGCGGCCGCGATGCAGGCGGCCGGCTCAAGGAGGGCGGCGGCGGTCAGATCCGCATCGTCCGGGAGGGCGTGCAGCAGGCGGGCCGGGAGGGTGAGGGTGGCGGCCATGGCGCCCGGCTGGGTGAAGCCGGTCTCCTCGTAGCCGTCGGTGCACAGGGTGGTCTCGCCGGCGTGGCAGCGGTCGCACACCTGGCAGTTCCGGAACCCCTCGCCGACGACCTTGCGGCCGACGAGCGAGGCGGGCACTCCGGCGCCGACCGCCCGTACCGTCCCCGACCACTCGTGGCCCGGCGTCAACGGGTAGCGCACATACCCCTCGGGCCGGTTCCCCTGGTACACCTCGCGGTCGCTTCCGCAAATCCCGACCGCGTGCACGGCGACCAGCGCCTCGCCCGGACCCGGCTCGCGGGGCGTGTGCTCCTCGACCCGGTGGGCCCCCGGCGCCTCGACGACGACCTGGGAACCGGAGACGGCGGCGGGGCTCACTTCGCACCCTTCGGCTTGCGCTGCTCCCAGCCCTCGGCCCACAGATCGAACCGGGCCTGCTGCTGTGGGAACTCGGCGGCCGCGTCGGCGTCGAACTCGACCCCGAGCCCCGGCGCGTCGGACAGCTGGAAGTACCCGTCCACGACCTCCGGCGCCCCCTTGACGACCTTCTTGATCTCGGCGTCGGCGAAGTCGTTGAAGTGCTCCAGGATCTTGAAGTTCGGGGAGGTGAACCCGACCTGGAGGGAGGCGGCGGTCAGCACGGAGCCGCCCACGTTGTGCGGGGCGACCAGCACGTAGTGCGTCTCGGCGGTGGCGGCGAGCTTCCTGGTCTCCCAGATTCCACCGATATGGCCGACGTCCGGCTGGATGACGTCCACGGCCTGGCTCTCGAAGAGCTCGCGGAACTCGATGCGGTCGTGGATGCGCTCACCGGTGGCGACCGGGATGTCCACCTTGGCGGCGACCTTCTCCAGCGCCTTCAGGTTCTCCGGCGGGCAGGGCTCCTCCAGCCAGGCCGGCTTGAAGGGCGCGAGCTCGCGCACCAGCCGTACCGCGGTGGAGGGTGAGAACCGGCCGTGCATCTCCAGCATCAGCTCGGCGTCCGGCCCGATGGCGTCCCGCACGGCCTCGATGAGCGACACGGCGTACAGGGTCTGCTCGTGGTCCAGCTCGAAGTGCCCGGTGCCGAACGGGTCGATCTTCAGCGCCTTGTACCCGCGCTCCATGACCCCCTGTGCGGCCTTGTGGTACGCCTCCGGCGTCCGCTCGGTCGTGTACCAGCCGTTGGCGTACGCCTTGACCTTGTCGGTCACCTTGCCGCCGAGCAACTGCCACACCGGCACCCCGAGGGCCTTGCCCTTGATGTCCCAGCACGCCATCTCGACGACGGCGATACCGGACATGACGATCTCGCCGGCCCGCCCGTAGTCGCCGTACTTCATCCGGCGTACCAGGTCTTCCACCGCGAACGGGTCCGAACCGAGAATGTGGTTGGCCTCGGCCTCTCGCAGGTAGCCGATCAGCGCGTCGGTGTGACCGAGCATCCGGGTCTCGCCGACTCCGGTGATCCCCTCGTCGGTGTGCACCTGGACGTACGTCAGGTTGCGCCACGGCGTCCCGACCACGTGTGTGCTGATTCCGGTGATGCGCACGGCAGTTGCCCCTCAGCTGTTCGAAATTTCGTCACACGTTCGAAATGCTGGCGTGACAGTAAGGACGGGGCGGCAGGGGTGTCAATGGGTCGAACAGGTAACGGTTTCGGCAAGGCTTGCGATAGGTTTTTCGGTCCCCCACAGAACCTTCACAGGGGTGGCTGGTTAAGTGACTCGTGGGGAACTTAGTCTTCCCGCGTCATGGACTACTGCTACCCGTGCCGACGGCACCTCAACGGCGCCCTCGCCTGCCCGGGGTGCGGCACCGCCGCCGAAACGCTACGCGCGTCAGCGCCGGAAGCGGCCACCGCCGCACCGGTTACGCCCGGTGAAACTCCGTACACCCGGCCGGAGTTCGCCGACGGCGGGTACGGCCCCGGCCCGGAGGACGACGAGAACGTCGAGGACGACGGGGCCGGCGAGGCCGACGGACCGCCGTCGGGCGGCCGGGCCGAGCGGCGGCGGGCGGCGCGCGGGCGCGGCGGCCGGAGCCGGGGGCAGGCCGCCGAGAGTCCCGTCGGGGATCCGGAGGATCCCGAGGAGCCGCTGTCCGCCTCCGACGGGAGCCGTCGCGACCGCAAGGCCGCGGCCCATCGCCGACGGCGCCGCAGGGTCCTGCTGGTGGCCGCGGCGTGCGTGCTGGCGGCGGGCGGCCTGAGCCTCGCCGAACTCGGCACGGACGCCATACCGTTCCCCAGCCCCGGCCCGGCCTCGGCGGGCGGCGACACGACCGACGGTGGTACGTCGACGTCGTCCCCCGGTACGACGGCCCAGCCCCTGGACGACACCTCCGGCGCGACGGGCGCGACGAGCTCCGCCTCGGCCGACCCCTCCGCGTCCCCGTCCCCCTCCTCCTCGAAGGACAAGGCGTCCGACTCCCCGTCGGCGTCCCCGAAGGACACGGAGGGCCAGTCGGCGACGACGGGTCCGGGCAAGGTGACGACCCCGGCGACGACCCCGACGACCACGGCGGCATCGACGCCGACGGCGGACCCGACGACGTCGGACCCGACCCCGGACCCGTCGCCGAGCCAGACGTGCAACAGGTTCCTGTGGTGGTGCACGTAGCCCCGTAAGGGGCGCTGGGGGTACCCCCGGCCGAAGGCTGGGGGAGGAACTGCGCGACCAGCCCCCACCGGCCGGCACTCGAAGTACTACCAAAGCAAATCCAGCAAACGTGTCACATTCGGCGAACCCATTCCGTCGTAGGTGTGCAACCCACTGAGAGACACCACAGGGAGCACACCATGGAAGCCCGCCTGAACCTCTTCGCCAGCCCCACCGCCAACAAGCTGATCAGGCACTTCGTCGGCGCCGGCAAGGTCGCCCACGAGACGTCGGTCCCCGACTCCACCCTGGAGCTCGTGAAGATCCGCGCCAGCCAGATCAACGGCTGCGGCTACTGCCTCGACATGCACACCAAGGACGCGGCCGCCGCCGGCGAAGCCCAGCAGCGCCTCCACATGGTCGGCGCCTGGCGCGAGGCCACCGTGTTCACCGAGGCCGAGCGCGCGGCCCTGGAGCTCGCGGAACAGGGCACCCGCATCGCCGACGCGGCGGGCGGCGTGCCGGACGAGGTCTGGGCGAACGCCGCCAAGCACTACGACACGGAGGAACTCGTCGCCCTGGTGGCGACGATCGCCGCGATCAACGCCTTCAACCGGCTGAACGTCATCTTCCGGCAGCCGGCCGGCGACTACCGCCCCGGCCAGTTCGCGTAATCCCTCCCGCAGGGCCGGCGCCCGTCGGTGCCGGCCCTACGCGTCGAGCATCCTGCGCAGCAGATCCCGCAGGGACAGCCGCTCCTCGTCCGAGAGCCCCGCCAGCGGCTCGCGCGCGAAGCGCAGCCCCTCGCGCAGGTCACGGGCGACCCGGCGGCCCTCGTCCGTCGCCGCGGCCAGCTTCACCCGGCGGTCCGTCGGGTCGGGCCGCCGTTCCACGAGCCCGCGTGCCTCCAGCCGGTCCACGATCCCCGTCACGTTGGACGGCTCGCACTTCAGCTTCTGCGCCAGCTTCCGCATCGGCAGCGGCTCCAGCGACAGCAGGCTGAGCAGCCGCGCCTGCGCCCCGGTGAGCGTGTGCTCGCCCGCCGCCTCCTCGTAGTCCGCGTAGAAACGGGCCACGACGTCCCCGATGAGCTCGACGACCTCCAGGGTCAGGGCGTCGGGACGGCGGGTCTGCGCGGGGGTGGACTGTGTGGAGGACATGCGCCCCAGGGTACCGCGTTACTTGACATCATGAAATATTCAGGAGCATGGTTGTTTCAGGTACTGAAGTAATTTAGGAAAGGCGCACGTCATGATCAACCGCGAGTGGCACCTGCTGAGCCGTCCCGTCGGCTGGCCGAAGCCCGAGGACTTCGCCCTGGTCGAGGCGGAGGTCCCCACGCCGGGCGAGGGGCAGGTGCTCGTGCGGAACAAGTACCTCTCCGTCGACCCGTACATGCGCGGCCGAATGAGTGCCGCGAAGTCGTACGCCGCCCCCTTCGAGCTGGGCAAGGTCATGCAGGGCGGCGCGGTCGGCGAGGTCGTCGAGTCGAACGCCGAGGGGATCGCGGCCGGCGACCATGTCCTGCACTTCTTCGGCTGGCGCGAGTACGCGGTCATGGACGCGAAGAACGCGGTCAAGGTCGACGCGGCGGCGGCACCCCTGTCGACGTACCTCGGCGTCCTCGGCATGACCGGCCTCACCGCCTACGCGGGCCTGCTGCGCACCGCCTCCTTCAAGGAGGGCGACTCGGTCTTCGTCTCCGGCGCGGCCGGCGCGGTCGGCAGCCAGGTCGGCCAGATCGCGAAGCTCAAGGGCGCCTCGCGGGTGATCGGCTCGGCCGGCTCCGACGAGAAGGTCAAGCTGCTGGTCGAGGAGTACGGCTTCGACGCGGCCTTCAACTACAAGAACGGCCCGGTCGCCGAGCAGCTGCGCGACGCCGCGCCCGACGGCGTGGACGTCTACTTCGACAACGTCGGCGGCGACCACCTGGAGGCTGCGATCGGCCGGCTGAACCGGGACGGCCGGATCGCGGTCTGCGGCATGATCTCCGTCTACAACAACACCGAGCCCGCCCCCGGCCCGAAGAACCTCGCCCGCCTCATCCAGACCCGCGGCCGGATCGAGGGCTTCCTGGTCGGCGACCACTACGACCTGCAGCCGCAGTTCGTCGCCGAGGTCGGCCCGTGGGTGGCCTCCGGGCAGCTGAAGTACCGCGAGACGGTCGTCGAGGGCATCGAGAACAACCTGGAGGCGTTCCTCGGGGTTCTGCGCGGCGACAACACCGGAAAGATGATCGTCAAGCTGTAGGTCTGTCTGTGGTTTCCGGCATGCGGTAACTTCTTTCCGAAACCGTCGTCGATCGTGGGCGCGAGTCGCGGCGGACCGAGGAGAGAAGAAACCGCATGCCCATTCAGCAGTCCGACGTCCTCTACACCGCCGTCGCCACCGCCGAGAACGGCCGCGACGGCCGGGTCGCCACCGACGACGGCCGGCTCGACGTCGTCGTCAACCCGCCGAAGGAGCTGGGCGGCAGCGGGGCCGGGACCAACCCGGAGCAGCTGTTCGCCGCCGGCTACAGCGCGTGCTTCCAGGGGGCGCTGGCGGTCGTCGCCCGGCAGTCCGGCGTCGACGTGTCCGGGTCCCGGGTGACCGCGAAGGTGGGGCTCGGGAAGAACGAGGAGGGGTTCGGGATCATCGTGGAGATCTCGGCGGAGATTCCGGGCGTCGAGGAGGGGGTCGCCCGTGACCTCGTCGAGAAGGCGCACGGGGTCTGCCCCTACTCGAAGGCGACTGGCGGGAACATCAGCGTGACGCTGGCCTGACGGTCGTCGTTGCGCTGTGTGGAGGCCGCACCCTTGGACGTGGGGTGCGGTCTCTCGTCTTGCCGGGTGCGGGTGCGTTGTGGTTGCTCGCGCAGTTCCTCCCCCAGCCTTCGGCCGGGGGTACCCCCAGCGCCCCTAAAGGGGCGCGTTCAGCGCTGCCTTGTGCACGGCCAGTGCGAGCCGGTCGTTCTCCGGTGCCGCTCCTCCCGGGAACGCGAACCGCCGGCGTGTGTAGCCGTAGGCGACCCCGCTCCGTGGGTCCGCGAAGGCCTGGGAGCCCGATGCTCCGCTGTGGCCGATCGTGCCCGCGCCGAGGAACGGGTGCCAGGTGTCCGCGGTCGCCTGGAAGCCGAGGCCGTACGACTTGTGGGCGCGGGCCACGAGGTCGTAGCCGACCGAGTGGAACTGGCCGAACTCCGCCACCGTGTCCTCCTTCAGCAGCGGGGCCTCGCCGTCGACCTCGCTGAGCAGGGCCGCGTACATCCCGGCCAGGCCGCGTGCGGACCCCACCCCGCCGAAGGAGGCCGGGCCCTTGGCGCGGACCAGCCGGTCGTTCGGGAGGGCCGTCAGGTCCGTGGGCTCGGCCGTGTGCCTGTTGAAGGCGATCCCCGCGAGGGTGTGCGGGCCGGACGGGACGGCGTCGAGCAGGGCCTGCTGCTCGGGGGTCGGCCGCATCGGCAGGGTCGTGCGGAAGCGCGGCTCGTGGGCGGCCGGCAGGCCCAGGAAGAAGCCGAGGCCGTACGGCGCCCGGACCCGCTCCTCGTACACGTCCTGGAGCGTACGGCCGGTCGCGCGCCGCACCACCTCGCCGGTGAGCGCCCCGACGACGAGGGCGTGGCAGCCGAAGGCCGTGCCCGGGCGCCAGAACGGCCGCTGGTCGGCGAGGCGTTCGGCCATCGCGCGGTCGTCGGCCAGCTCCTGCGGGCTGAACCCGCTGTCCGTGCCGACCAGGCCCGCCCGGTGCGCGAGCAGGTCCCGCAGGGTCAGCGTGCCCTTCGCCTCGGCGCCGAACTCCGGCCAGTAGTAGGTGACTTTACGGTCCAGCTCCAGCGTGCCGTCCTGCACCAGCATCGCCACGACCAGGTGCGCCGCCCCCATGGTGGACGAGAACACGCCGTACAGGGAGTCCCCGCCGGCCCCCTCGCCCGCCCACAGGTCGACGACCCGCCGGCCGTGGACGTACGCACACAACTGCCCCTCGTAGTCGGCCGGTTCGCCGGCGACGAAGGCGGCGAACTCGTCGCGCACCGCCTCGAAGCCCTCCGCGACCGTGCCCTGGACGGTGATCTCCTGCGTCATCCGTTCTCCTCAACCGAGCCGCCGGGGGCAGCTCCCACTGTGAACAACGCCCTACCCACCCGGGCGACCTACCCCATCGGACGGTCCCGCAACAGGGGCCGGTGCAGGATGCACGCGTACCTCCGCTGCCGGTTCCTGAGATCGGTACGGCGAGATGTACCTGTTCGACTCAACCGGGGCATGCTGAGGGCGGACACACCGCGGAGAGACCCCACAGCGGCGGGAGGGCCCCGGCCCATGGCGACGATTCCTTCACTTCCCGGCAGGGCGGACGTGCTGCGCATGGCCCGCAGCACCACCGACATCACCGGCCAGCTCCTGGACACCGCCCAGAACCTCACGAAGATCGCCGTCAACACCCTGGACCCACGCGAGGGCTCGGCCCCCGAACTGCTGCGCGTCCTGCGCCGGACGACCGCGGAGCTGGCCGAGGCCAGTGCCGCACCGGGGGCGCAGGAGGCCTTCTACCGCGTCGTGGAGACCCTCACCCGGCTCGGCACCAGCGGCGCCCCGCTGGCCGTGCACCCGGTGGCCGAGCCGCTGCTGACGGCCCTCAGAGACGGCCTGCTGCCGCTGCTGGACGCGGTGGAGCCGGCGGTGGAGGAGTTCGCGGCGGCGCTCCGCGAACTGACCGAGGCGCTGTCCCCGTTGCTGCCGGTGGCCGCGGGCGGGGCGGCCGGCGTCCTGCTGGCCCTCACCCCGCTGCTGCGCACGGCGGCCGAGGTCCTCCGGGACTCCGCCCCCGAACTCCACCGCATCGCCGACGCCGTCACCTCGGCCGTGGCCCCGCTGCTGCCCCTCCAGGCGGCCCTGGCCGAGCGCGCGACCGCGGCGGGCGCGGGCGTGGTCCGGGCCGCGCTGCCGCCGCTGGCCGACCTGACGGAGGCGGCGGCGAAGACGGCCAGGGCGGCGGGCCCGGCCCTGATCGCCGCCGAGGAACTCGCCGTGACCGGGCTCGAACACCTCCAGCCCCTCCTGCTGGCCTCCGCCGCCCGCGCCGGCCGGGTGGCCCGGGCGACGGCGGTACGGGTGTCGGCGGCGGTCAGTCCGGCGGCGGACCGGGGCGTGGTGGTGGCGGTGACGCCGGCGTAGCCCCAGCCGCGTTCATGACCCCCGCGGTGCCCTGCCCGGGCCCCGGTAAAGTTTTCGCCATGCGTGATCTCGGGGCGGGTTTCGGATATCTCCTCAAGGGCCAGCGGTGGGTCGGCCGGCACGGCAGGCAGTTCGGTTTCGGTCTGCTGCCCGGCCTGATCACCCTCGTCCTCTACGCGGCGGCCCTGGTCGCCCTCGCGATATGGGGAGCGGATTTCGTCGCCTGGGCCACCCCGTTCGCCGACGACTGGTCCAGCCCCTGGCAGGGCCTCTTCCGGGGCTTCCTCACGGCCGTCCTGTTCGCCCTCGGCCTCCTCGGCGCCGTCCTCACCTTCACCGCCGTGACCCTGCTGATCGGCCAGCCGTTCTACGAGAACCTCTCCGAGAAGGTAGACGCGGACGTCTCGCCCGACGGCACCGCGCCCGAGTCCGGGCTGCCGTTCTGGCGCGAACTGTGGATCTCGGCCCGGGACAGCCTGCGCGTCCTGGTCCGCGCCGGCCTCTGGGGCGTCCTGCTCTTCGCCCTAGGCTTCCTGCCCTTCGTCGGGCAGACCGTCGTACCGGTCATCGGCTTCCTCGTGACCGGCTTCTTCCTCACCGAGGAACTCGCCGCCGTCGCCCTCCAGCGCCGGGGCGTCGACCTGCGCGCCCGGCTCGCCCTGCTCCGGTCCCGGAAGACCCTGGTGTGGGGCTTCGGCACCCCGCTGGGCCTGGCTTTCCTGGTCCCGTTCGTCGCGGTGTTCCTGATGCCGGGCGCGGTCGCGGGCGCCACCCTCCTCGCCCGCGACCTGCTGGGCGAGGAGACGGCGGCGGAGGACGACCGCGCGGACGAACCCGTCAGTTCCTGAAGCTCGCGTCCGCCGCCACGGTCACGATCGCCCGCACCTGGTCGATGATGTCCACCCGGTTCCGCACGAACTCGGGGTCGGTCACCTGCGTCGTGTTCCCGGCACCGAACTGCAGCACCGGCGTGTGCACATGCCCGCCGGGCAGCGTGTCGTGCAGCCCGAGCCGGTCGCGCAGCAGCGTGGCCCGGTAGGCGATCTCGTTGGACAGGTAGTCGCCGCCGCCCCCGGCCCGCGCGGTGGACCCGGCGGTCGGCCCGTCCGCCCGTACGACGGGATCGCCGCCCCCGGCCGGGATCTCGGTCACCTCGGTGTGGTCGTACACCGGGAACCGACCCGTGTCCGCCGCCGTGATCGCCGCGTACGGGAGGGTGGTGGTCGTCCACTGCGGCTGCGAGGCCGGGTCGGCGACCGGGACGGTCCCGGTCCGGCCGATGTTCTCGTTGTCGGGGAACCCGCCCCGCCAGGCGCCGTTCGTCCGCTCCACGTCGAACCGCCCGACCCGCCCCTGGCTCACGGTCGTGAACAGGTCCACCTTCGGCAGGTACGGCCGGAGCGTCCGCTCCACGGTCCCGGCCGCGAAGTCGTCCCACCGCACCGGGAACACGGCCGTCTCCACCCGCGCGGGCCCCTCGTCCGTCTCGATCACGGTCCCGTCGAGGGCCAGCGCGCTCGCCCCGGACGGATTGGAGATCCGGATGTCCCGGTCCAGCGTGAACGGGTCGAACCCGGTGACGAGGATCCGCCGCACGCCCTTGCCGGGGTAGCGGATGTCGGTCTGTCCGCGCGAGGTCCGCTCCAGCACGTCCAGCAGCGCCGCCCGCTGCCGCTCGCTCACCTCGAACCCGGGCTCCCAGGTGCGCACCTCCCGCGTCATCCCGAGCCGCGCCCAGTACAACGGCCGGTCGTCGTCCCGGCTCAGATCACCCCCGGTCGGCCCCCGCCCCTGTGCCCGGTCCACGGCCCGCCGCCACAGCGCCGACCCCTGCCGTGCCACGGCCTGCCGGGCCTGCGCGTAGGAGTGGGCGCTCTCCAGCGCCCGGGCGAACCCGGGTGCCACGTCGTCGAACCCGGACCGCCGGAGTATCTCCTGGGGCACCGGCTGGTCGAGCCGCTGTTCCTCGACGGTGGGGGAGGGGGCGGTGCCGGCCTGCGCGGCGGTGGGGACGAGCGCCCCGGCCAGCAGCACGATGCCGAGAACGCCCATCCGAACACGTAGGGAAGTCAAGGGAGTTGGCCTTCCGTCGCAGTGGGGTGCGTGGTGCCGATCGGGCGCAGTATCGCGTGTGAGCTGCGACGTGGTCTACACCATGGGCCTCTCCCCGCGAACCCGTGGGCGTTTGTGAAGGGTTCGTACGAGATCACCGCGACGCGCCCGATGACCGGCCGTCTTCGCACAGCCGCGGCTAAGGTCGGAGCCGGGACGAGTCCCCCTTGAGCAGCCCCGGTCCGGGACCTGACCCCTGGGCCGGGGCTTGCGTGCTGTCGGGAGCGTCAGTCCCGCACGCCGAAGCCGTACACCGTCTCCGAGCGGTAGGTCCCGCCCGGTTCCAGCCGGGTGCCCGGGAACTCGGGGCGGTTGGGGGAGTCCGGGAAGTGCTGGGTCTCCAGGGCGATGCCGTCGCCGGGGGCGAAGGGGCCGGTCAGGTGCTCGGCGGTGTAGAGCTGGATGCCGGGTTCGGTGGTGGCCACGGTGAGGGTGCGGCCGGACGCCGGGTCGTACAGCTCGGCGATCTCCACCGGAGTCTCCGTCACCCCCTTGTCGAGGACGAGGTTGTGGTCGTAGCCGGAGCCGACCTTGCGGGCCGTACGGAAGTCGAAACGGGAACCCGAGACGTCCTCCAGCACCCCCGTCGGAATGAGATCCCCGTCCACGGGGGTGTAGCGCGAGGCCGCGATCCGCAGCTCGTGGCCGCCCGCGTTCCCGGAGCCCGCCAGGTTGAAGTAGCTGTGGTTGGTGAGGTTCACGACGGTCGGCGCGTCGGTGACCGCCTCGTAGGAGATGTGCAGCGCGCCCGACTCGTCCAGCGTGTACGTCACGGCGACCTCCAGCCGCCCCGGGAACCCTTCCTCCCCGTGCGGACTCACCCGCGACAGCCGCACCCCGTGCTCGACGGCCGCCACCTCCCACACCCGCTTGTCGAAACCGCGGGTGCCGCCGTGCAGGGAGTTGGGCCCGTTGTTCGGCTCCAGCGCGTAGGTCACGCCGTCCAGCGGGAAGCGGGCGTGCGCGATCCGGTTGGCGTACCGGCCGACCAGGGCGCCGAAGTAGGGCCCCGGGTTCTCCAGGTAGCCGTCCAGACCGGCGAACCCCAGCACCATGTCCGCCGTCCGCCCGTCCCTGTCCGGGACCTCTGCCGACTGCACGATCCCGCCGTACGACAGCACCCGCACCCGGGTCCCGGCGCGCTCCAGCGTCCAGCGGTGCACCGCGGTGCCGTCGGGAAGTGTGCCGAAAAGTTCGCTCATGGGGAAACCCTAAGCCAAGGGTCTAGTCCACCGGATCCTTGGCGGTGATGGCCCGGTAGGCGATCGCGGCGAGCTTCGACTGGCCGTCGGTGCTCGGGTGGAACCAGTCCCAGTGACTGAGCTGATCGGTCCCGAAGCGGTACGCGTACACCGCCCCGCCGTCGAAACGGCACCGCCGGTCCTTGGCGCAGACGTCCTCCAGCACCTTGTTGTAGTCCTCGACCCGCTGCTGCACCTTGTCCCGGCGCACGGTCGCCGCGCCGGCCAGGTTGTCGGCGTCGGAGAGCATGGAAGGGCAGATGCCCAGCTTCCACACCTGCTTGCCCAGCGGGTTGGTCCGTCCCTCGGACCACAGCCGCTTCAGGTTCGGCACACTCGCCACGTACACCTGCGTCTTCGGCAGTGCCTTGCGCAGGGTGCCCAGCGCGTCCTCGAACTCGCTGCGGAAGTCCACCACCGAGGTCATCGCCCGCACCGACGTACGACAGGCGTCGTTCGCCCCCACCATCACCGTCACCAACTGCGGCCTGCGAACCACCGCGTCGGCCATCTGCCCCGGCAGGTCGGCCATCCGGGCGCCGGTCTCCGCGTAGTTCCAGCTGTGGTCCGCCGCCTGCGCCCGCCCCAGCAGCCGTACCGCCAGACTGTCCACCTGGTCGCTGGTACCGGTCGCCCAGGACACCTCCGGGCAGTCCGAGAGGACCGTGCAGGCGTCGAAACCGCGGGTGATGGAGTCGCCGACGGCCGCGATCGAGGCCGGGCTGCGGTCCCACACCTGCACGGTCCGCGCGGCCCGCGTCTTCTCGCTCTTCGTCGCGGCGGAGGAACCGCCCAGCACATCGCACCCGGCCACCCCCAGCGCGGCGGTGACGGCGACGGCGCCTGCCAGGGCACGCGAACGCCGGCGTCGCTGCTTGCGCATACCCCGTCGGTCCTCTCCGTTTGCCCGATCGTCCCCCGTAATGACAACGCACGGGAGTTCCCGCCCCGCGCCCTGCAACGGACCACCCCCGTACAAGCGTCCCCCTGGGTGAATGGCGGGGGTTTCCTGGCTGTGGGACCGACGGTACGTCACACTCCTTGCGCCACCGCACGGTAGCCTCGCCATCAACGCGGCCGTCGTGGTCACTGCCGCCAGCCAGCCAGCAAGATGTCCGCTCAGCCCGGAGGTTCCGGTGACGACACGTGGAGTTCTGTACGTGCACTCCGCGCCCCGCGCGCTGTGCCCGCACGTCGAGTGGGCCGTCGCCGGGGTGCTCGGCACGCGCGTCAACCTCGACTGGATCCGCCAGCCGGCCGCCCCCGGCACCTGGCGCTCCGAGTTCTCCTGGCAGGGCGAGGTCGGCACGGCCTCCAAACTGGCGTCCGCACTGCGCGGCTGGCACCTGCTCCGCTTCGAGGTCACCGCCGAGCCCTGCGCGAAGGCCGAGGGCGAGCGCTACAGCTGCACCCCCGACCTCGGCATCTTCCACGCGGTCACCGGAATCCACGGCGACATCCTCATCCCGGAGGACCGCCTGCGGGCCGCCCTGACCCGCTCACAGCGCGGCGAGACCAACCTGGAAGCAGAGATCGCCAAGCTGCTGGGCAAGCCGTGGGACGACGAACTGGAGCCGTTCCGCTACGCGGGCGAGGGCGCCCCGGTGAGGTGGCTCCACCAGGTGGTCTGAGGCCGGTTGCCGTCCGCGGCGCCGTCGTGGCTGGTCGCGCAGTTCCCCGCGCCCCTGACGGGGCGCTCGGCAGCACCCTTGTTTTCAGGGGCGCGGGGAACTGC